>JBIIVW010000190.1:0-6357 GCA_044339205.1 Rhodoferax sp.
GCAAACGCCGCATCGACCACGGTGCGGTTGTGCATGTCCGGGCTCAACATGCACAAGGGTAAGCAACTGGCTTCCTGCCAGGTCATTGGCGGCCCGATCTGCAGACCATTGGGGTGCGGCTTGGCCGCGCGACGCAACAAAAAATAGTGTTCGGTGTATTGCGGGCACGCCTCCCACCGGTCAGAAAGCGAGCCCAAGCGGTGGGTATAGCCCAGGGCAAGATCCAGCGACAGGTCGTCCAGCCCGTTCTCCAGGTCCCGAGAACTCATGGACAACACCATCGGAACAATGCCGGGGTGACGCGCCTGCAGCAGGGCCACAAAGCGGGCGGCAACCGGCATGGCGGTCGGCACGGCCCCCACATGCAAAGCGCCGCGTGGCGCCAATGGGGTGCTTTGCAGCTCCTGTTGCAACACCGCGTGTTCGTGCAACATGGCTTGGGCACTGGCCAGCACCCGCTCACCCTCTGCAGTCAGTCCGCCATAGGCACGATCCCGCTTGATGATGACCACATTGAACTCGGTCTCCAGGGCACGCAAGGCATTGGAGAGCGCTGGCTGCGTGATGTTGCAGGCGTGGGCCGCCCGCCCAAAGTGGCGATGCTCGTGCAAGGCCACCAGGTAGCGCATCGAAGAGAGCAGGTTCATGGCCGTTTACATCGCCGCAAGATCAGCAGGCCTCAGGTCCGTGACAGCCCGAGGACCTGTGCAGGCCGGCAGATCAGGTGTCTTTGGAGATCTTGATGGATGGGAACTTGCTGGAGAAGTCTTTGTTCTTCGCCGCAATCGACACCGCCACCTTGCGCGCCACGGCCTTGTAGATGGCTGCCACATCGCTGTCAGGGTCTGACACCACGGTGGGCCGGCCATTGTCGGCCTGCAGCCGGATCTGCATGTTCAGGGGCAAGGCACCCAGGTAGTCCATCTTGTAGTCAGCGGCCATTTTTTTGCCGCCATCGGCGCCAAAAATGTGCTCCACATGGCCACAGTTGGTGCACACGTGCACCGCCATGTTTTCCACAATGCCCAAAATCGGCACGCCCACCTTCTCGAACATCTTGATGCCTTTTTTGGCATCCAGCAGGGCAATGTCCTGCGGAGTGGTCACCACCACGGCACCTGTCATGGGCACGCGCTGGCTGAGCGTCAACTGAATGTCACCCGTGCCCGGGGGCATGTCCACAATCAGGTAGTCCAGGTCTTTCCAGTTGGTCTGGCGCAGCAGTTGCTCCAGCGCCTGGGTAGCCATGGGGCCGCGCCAGATCATGGCCTCGTCCTGCGCCACTAAAAAGCCAATCGACATGACCTGCACGCCGTAGTTTTCCAGCGGCTCCATGGTCTGGCCGTCGGCGCTCTCGGGCTTGCCGGTGATGCCCATCATCATGGGCACGCTGGGTCCGTAAATGTCGGCGTCCAGCAACCCCACGCTGGCGCCTTCGGCGGCCAGCGCCAATGCCAGGTTGACGGCGGTGGTGCTCTTGCCCACGCCGCCTTTGCCGGAGGCCACCGCCACAATGTTTTTGACCTTGGGCAGCAACTGCACGCCGCGCTGCACCGAGTGCGCCGCGATCTTCATGTTGATGTTGACCGACACGTTGTCGACACCCGCCACGCTCTTGGCAGCCGCAATCAGGGCTTTGCGAAAACCGGGAATCTGGCTTTTTGCGGGGTAACCCAACTCGATGTCAAAGGTGACGTCGCCGTCGTTCACCGTCAAGTTTTTGACTGATTTGGACGATACAAAGTCGCGCCCGGTATTGGGATCGACCACGCTTTTGAATGCGTCCATCAGCATCTGTTCTGTCACTGCCATGTATTTCTCCTGTAGACAGATAGTCTAGCCAAGACTGGCTTGACCTTGCCGGCGCAGGCGAATCCGGGTTTACCCCTTGGCGCACGTGTTGCGTTTTACCCATAGCTCGCAAAATCCATCCGATTTGCACCTCTTTTAGGACGCGCCCTGCAGACTGCCCGCCATAATGAATTCATGCCTGACGACTCCCTCACTCCGCCCGTCATCGGCTTGCTGCTGACGGGCGGCGGCGCGCGTGCAGCCTACCAGGTGGGGGTACTTGAAGCCATCGCCGACATCAGAAAATCGGCCGGGGTGCTCGGGGGCGTCAACCCGTTTCCCATCATCACGGGTACTTCGGCAGGGGCGATCAACGCATCGGCCTTGGCCTGCGGGGCCGATGATTTCGACGGCACCGTGCGCGGCATCGTTGAGGTGTGGAAGAACTTTCGGGCACACCACGTATACCGGGCGGATTCCTTGAGCATGTTGCGCTCTGGCGCCACTTGGATGACGCTGCTGTCGGTTGGTTGGTTGGTCGCTAAATGGCGACGCCTGAAGCCCCGCTCCTTGCTCGACAACGCGCCGCTGGGCGAATTGCTGACCCGCCTGGTCCCGCTGGAGCGTCTGCCAACACTCATCCGCGCGGGCCATCTTCGGGCCCTCGCGGTGACCGCATCAAGCTACAGCTCTGGCGAGCACATAACTTTTTTTGAAGGCGACAAACGCCTCCTGCCGTGGGTCCGCTCCCAGCGGCGCGCGGTGCGGGACCGCATCTCGCATGCGCATTTGCTGGCCTCGTCGGCGATTCCTTTCGTGTTTCCGGCAACCGCTCTCCACATGGACGGGCAGAGCGAGTATTTTGGCGATGGATCCATGCGCCAGTCTGCGCCGGTGTCGCCGGCCATTCATCTGGGGGCCACCAAGGTCCTGGTGGTGGGCGCAGGCCGCATGCATGAGCCAAAAAATGAGGCACATCTGCATACCACCAACAGTTACCCGTCGCTGGCTCAAATTGCCGGCCACGCGCTCTCCAGCATTTTTCTGGACGCATTGAGTGTGGACGTGGAGCGCATGCGACGCATCAACCAGACTCTGGCCCTGGTGCCACCCGAGGCCCGTAACGCCAGCGCCCTGCGCCCGGTGGAGTTGCTGATGATCGAGCCGTCCCAGCGGCTGGACGCTATTGCCGCGCGCCATGTGGATGACCTGCCTGCGGCGGTGCGCACCATGCTCGGGGGTGTGGGCGTGTCATCGGCCAAAGCCGACATCAAGGGCTCGGCGCTGGCAAGTTATTTGCTGTTTGAATCAGGCTACACGCGCGAACTGATGGCGCTGGGCTACGCCGATGCGAAGCGGCAGCAGGCCGAAATCTGCCAGTTTTTTGACTGGGTCAATGTCGAAGCGGCCGCACCTGCTGCGGCGACTCCGTTCAAGGAAGAACGTCGACGCGACCCGCTGCGCCTGCGTTAGAGAACATCACACCAGCCCTGGACGCCGGGCTCAGATCGAAAAAGTATCGCCATACACCGTGATGGTGATGGCTTTGTCCAGGTTGAAATTGCCTGCGTTGTAGAGGCTTTGAATCGCGTCCGCCCGGCTCACCGAAGCCGCCCAGGCAGCAGCGGTGGACTTGTTGGCGGGGTTGAGCAAGTTGGCGCGGCGCTCGGTCAGCACGGCCTGCAGCCACTTTTTCTCATCCACCCCCGAGGCGGGCGTACCACCGGCAGCCAATGTAGCGCGCTCCACTATTTTGTCGAGCGCATCAAAGTTCGTACCAAAACCGTGCTGGATGCCGGCCTCGTACAAGGCCAACTTGCTTAAGGGCAGCGCAGCGCCCACCCGGGCCGCGAGTTGGCGGGCGGGCACACGGTACAGGCGATCATTCACGCTGTCCTGGGCTGCGAAGAACCGGGCATCATTGGCGGCGGTTTTCCAAGCAGCAACCAGACCGTCGAGCCCCACCACGGAGGCCGTGCCATTGACCTGTTGCAATGCAGGACGGTATTTGGCCAACCCATTGCCCGGCACGCGCACGGTGTACTCCTTGACCACTTCAAGCATGTCACCCGTGCCGGACGTAAAGCCGGCCCGGCCTGCCGTGTAACCGCGTCCGTCATTGATGTTGACGATGCTGGCGTATTGAATGACCGTGGTGGAATTCTCGAAGGTGCTGACTACTCTGTCTTCGATCTCCAGCTGACGTGCCTCGGAGACGGGCGCACTCACCGCGACCGCCGGCGTCGGGGCAGAGGTGCTGCCCCCGCCGCCACACCCAACCCAAAAAAAGGGCAACAGCACGGCACACAGGATGGAGACAGCATTTTTTTTCATGCAATAAATTCTACAGAAGCGTCTACCGGCGGCACCGCACGGGTGCCCGACTAAAATCAAGAGCTGTCTCTGAAAGCCCTCACCCCATGTCACGCAAACTCTTCGTCACGACCGCCCTGCCCTACGCCAACGGCAACTTTCATATCGGCCACATCATGGAATACATCCAGGCCGACATCTGGGTGCGGTTTCAACGGATGCAGGGCCATGCGGTCAACTTTGTGTGTGCGGATGACACGCATGGCGCGCCGATCATGATCGCGGCTGAAAAGGCTGGCAAAACGCCCCAGCAGTTTGTCGCCGACATTGCTGCGGGCCGCGCGCCTTATTTGAATGGTTTTCACATCGGTTTTGACAATTGGCACAGCACGGATGCCCCCGAGAACCACGAACTGGCCCGCCAGATTTACCGGGACTTGCGTGACAACCCGGATGGCTCGCTGATTGAGACCAAAACCATCGAGCAGTTCTTCGACCCCGAGAAGAACATGTTTTTGCCCGACCGCTTTATCAAGGGCGAGTGCCCCAAGTGCCACGCAAAGGACCAGTATGGTGACAACTGCGAGGTCTGCGGCGCCGTCTACGCCCCCACCGACCTGATCAACCCCTACTCGGCACTGTCTGGTGCCAAGCCCGAACTCAAAAGCTCGGAGCATTTTTTCTTCAAGCTGTCTGACCCGCGCTGCGTGGCGTTTCTGGAGCAATGGACGCAAGGCAATGACGAATCCGGCAAGCCGCGCCTGCAGCCCGAGGTCGCCAACAAGGTCAAGGAATGGTTTTCGGTGCGCACCAACCCGGATGGCAGCAAGAGCGAAGGCCTGGGCGACTGGGACATCTCCCGCGACGCGCCCTATTTCGGCATCGAAATTCCGGATGCGCCGGGCAAGTATTTTTATGTCTGGCTGGACGCGCCCATCGGCTACCTCGCGTCCCTGAAGAACCTGCTGGGCAAGCGCGGCGAGAGTTATGACGACTACATGGCCGACCCGGAGCTGGAGCAGTACCACTTCATCGGCAAGGACATCGTCACGTTTCACACGCTGTTCTGGCCAGCCACGCTGCATTTCAGCGGCCGCAAAACCCCGAACAACATCTTTGTGCACGGTTTTTTGACTGTGAACAATGGCGAAAAAATGAGCAAAAGCCGGGGCACCGGACTGGACCCGCTCAAGTACCTCGGCCTGGGCATGAACCCCGAATGGCTGCGCTACTACCTGGCCGCCAAGCTGTCTGCGCGCAACGAAGACATCGACTTCAACGCTGAAGACTTCATGGCACGGGTCAACAGCGACCTGATCGGCAAGTTCGTCAATATCGCCTCGCGCGCCGCGGGCTTCCTGACCAAGCGCTTTGAGGGCCGCTTGACCGACCAGTTTGGCGAGACCGGCACAGCCTTGCTGGCCGAGGTGCGGGGCGCGGCTGAAAACATGGCCCAGTGGTATGACGCCCGTGAAACAGGCAAGGCCACCCGCGAGATCATGCTGCTGGCCGACAAGGTCAACGCTTATGTGGACCAGAACAAACCCTGGGACCTGGCCAAAGACATGGCCAACAACGAGGCCCTGCACCAGGTGTGTTCGGTGTTGATCAACACCTTTGCCGTGATCACCCGCTACCTGGCCCCGGTGTTGCCGGCACTTGCCGAAGCTGTTGCCAAATTTTTGGGCCAGCCCATGAACGACTGGAACACAAACACCAACGTTGACGCCATCGCCCCCTACCAGCATTTGATGCAGCGCGTGGACATCAAGCAGCTTGAGGCATTGTTTGAGCCTCCAGCCGGCACGGAACAAGCCCCTGAAGCTATTGAATCCGTAGCACCTGGTGGCGAAGACATCGCGCCCACCATCGGTATTGATGACTTCGCCAAGATCGACCTGCGCATTGCCAAAATCATCAACTGCGAAGCGGTTGAGGGCTCCACCAAGCTCCTGCGCCTCACGCTCGATGTGGGCGAGGGCCAGACCCGCAACGTCTTCAGCGGCATAGCGTCAAGCTACCAACCCGCTGACCTGGTGGGCAAACTCACCGTGATGGTGGCCAACCTGGCACCGCGAAAAATGAAGTTTGGCGTCAGCGAGGGCATGGTGCTGGCCGCCAGCCATGGCAATGAGAAAGCCAATCCCGGCATCTACGTGTTGGAACCCTTTCCTGGCGCGCAGCCGGGCATGCGGGTGCGCTAGAGCGCCACCCGGCCATGATCCCCCAACTGCGCGACTGGACCTCGGTTCA
>JBIIVW010000041.1:0-21133 GCA_044339205.1 Rhodoferax sp.
TCAACCCCTGCTCGTCCATTTGGCCGGGTAAGAAATTCATGCCGGGAGAACCAATGAAGTGGCCCACAAAGGTGTGGCTGGGGCGCTCGAACAAGTCCGCTGCCGACCCCACCTGAACGGCGCGGCCCCGGGTCATCACCACCACCTGGTCGGCAAAGGTCAAGGCCTCCACCTGGTCGTGCGTGACATAAATCAGCGTCAGCTTGAGCTCATGGTGGATCTGCTTGAGCTTTCGGCGCAACTGCCATTTGAGGTGCGGGTCAATCACGGTCAAGGGCTCGTCAAACAACACGGCTGACACATCCGAGCGCACCAGCCCGCGGCCCAAAGAAATCTTTTGCTTTGCATCGGCCGCCAGGCCGGAGGCACGCTGATTCAACTGGCCACTCATCTCCAGCATCTCGGCAATCTCGCCCACGCGTTTGTTGATCTGGTCCTGAGGCACTTTGCGATTGCGCAGCGGGAAAGCCAGATTTTCGGCCACCGTCATGGTGTCGTAAATCACAGGGAACTGAAAGACCTGCGCAATGTTGCGCTCCTGGGGAGACGCCTTTGTGACGTCGCGGCCGTCAAAACGAACGCTGCCAATGGACGGCGCGACCAGCCCCGACATGATGTTCAGCATGGTGGTCTTGCCACAGCCTGAAGGCCCAAGCAGCGCATAGGCTCCGCCATCCTCAAATGTCATGTTCAGGGGCAACAACGCATAGTCGCTGTCCTGCTGGGGATTGGCCTTGTAGGCGTGTGCCAGATCGAGTTCAATGCGAGCCATCTCAACGCCCTCCGCCGCGCACAGGAGACAGCAGCAGCGCCCCGCTGGCGTCAAACACATACAGCTGTGCCGGATTGAAATACAGAGTCACCCCAGCTCCCAGGTCGAAGTAGTGAACACCGGTCAACTGCGCAACCAACTCACCCACCGGCGTATCCACGTGCACAAAGGTGTCAGAGCCCGAGATCTCGGCCAACTCCACGCGGCCCTGCAAACTGACGTCGCCCGCGGCAGTCACCACTCGCAAGGCGCTGGAGCGCATTCCCACCGTGAAACTCGGGGACGGTGTCGCTGGTAAAGCCAAGTTCAGTGTGGAGCCGTCTTGCAACTCAATGCCACCGCTCTTCCTGTAGCCCGGCAACAAGTTCATGGGCGGATCACTGAACGCCCGCGCCACCCGCAACGACTTGGGATTGTGAAACACATCCGCCGTGGGGCCGTATTGCAATAACTCTCCAGCATCCAGCACAGCGGTATAACCGCCCAGCAAAAGTGCCTCGCCCGGCTCGGTTGTGGCGTAAATCACGGTGGAGTTGCCTACGGCAAACAAGGCGCTCAGCTCATCGCGCAGCTCTTCACGCAGCTTGTAATCCAGATTCACCAGCGGCTCATCGAGCAGCATCAAGGGGGCGCCCTTGGCCAAGGCGCGCGCCAGCGCCACGCGCTGCTGCTGTCCGCCTGACAACTCGGCCGGGTAGCGATCCAGGAACATCTCGATGTGCAGTTTCTCGGCCAATTCGCGCACCCGCTGATCAATGCCTTTTTCGCCGCGCAGCTTCAAAGGCGAAGCGATGTTGTCACGCACCTTGAGTGACGGATAGTTGATGAACTGCTGATACACCATGGCGACGTTACGCTCCCGCACCGGCATTCCCACCACGCTTTGACCATCCACACAGACCTGCCCGGCGGTCGGCACATCCAGGCCGGCCATGATGCGCATCAGGCTGGTCTTGCCCGACTGGGTAGCGCCCAGCAAAACCGTCACGGCCCCGCTGCGCGGCGCCAGACTCATGTCGTACAGCCACGTTTGTGGTCCGACCTTTTTGCTGATGCCCTCAAGAGTCAACTGCATCACGCTACCTTTATGAATTGAATGGATGACTGAATAAAACTTCGATTTCGATAATTATTGTTCGTTTTAATTCGTTTTTAATGAGTATTTACCCTATGTTTATTCTTTTTGATTCGCTTTAAAGTCCATCCCATCTGACATTTCGGATAAAAACCTACGATGAATCCAAACCCCAGACAACTCATCTTGCTTGGCGCCGTCCGGGCCCAGGGCTCGGTCACGGTCGAGCAACTGGCAGATGCCCTTGGTGTGACGCTGCAAACCGTCCGCCGGGATGTGCAGCGCCTGGCTGACGAGGGGCTGCTGACACGCTTTCATGGCGGTGTCAGGGTGCCCAGCTCGACCATCGAAAACATGGCCCACCAACACCGCGAGAGCCTCAACGCAGACGGCAAGCAGCGCATTGCCCGTGCAGTTGCCGCTGCTGTGCCCAACGACTGCTCGCTCATCCTGAACATTGGCACCACCACCGAAGCCATTGCCCGCGCGCTGCGCCAGCACACCGGCTTGCGGGTCATCACCAACAACCTCAACGTGGCCAGCGTCCTGAGCACCAACTCAGAGTGCGAGGTGATTGTTGTGGGTGGGGTGGTTCGCGGGCGTGACCAGGGCATAGTGGGAGAAGCTGCGGTGGATTTCATCCGCCAGTTCAAGGTGGACATTGCCTTGATCGGCATCTCCGGCATTGAGGCGGACGGCTCCTTGCGCGATTTTGATTACCGCGAGGTGAAGGTGTCGCAGACCATCATTTCTCATGCACGCGAAGTCTGGCTGGCTGCCGACATCAGCAAGTTCAACCGCCCCGCAATGGTCGAGGTGGCCAACCTGTCACAGATTGATCGCTTGTTCACCGATGCCCCTCCGCCGGACCCGTTTCCTGCCCTGCTGACTGAAGCCCAGGTGCGCCTTGAGGTGTCTCTGGCCTGAACCGGGTCGCCCGCCGTGACCGCCACCGACCTTTTTACTCACCCACCCCATCTCCATGACCTATCTCCTTGCCCTTGACCAGGGCACCTCCAGCTCCCGAAGCATTGTCTTCAACTTTGAGGGCCGCGTCGTTGCTCAATCGCAACTGGAACTGACCCAGATTTACCCGCAGCCGGGCTGGGTCGAACACAATCCGCAAGAAATCTGGCGCACCCAACTTGCCACGGCGCGCGATGCCCTTGCCAAAGCGGGGATTCATGCTCATCAAGTGCGTGCCATCGGCATCACCAACCAGCGTGAAACCACCGTGGTGTGGAACCGCAAGACCGGTCTGCCCATTCACAACGCCATCGTGTGGCAGGACCGGCGTGCCGAACCCACTTGCGTGGCCCTGCGAGAACGCGGGTTGGCACCCACGATTCATGCCAAAACCGGCTTGCTGGTAGATGCTTATTTCTCCGGCACCAAACTTAAATGGATTCTGGACAACGTACCCCACGCCCGGGAGCAGGCCGCCAACGGCGAGTTGGCCTTTGGCACGGTGGACGCCTGGCTGATCTGGCGCCTGACCGACGGCGCCGTGCACGCCACAGATGTCAGCAACGCCTCTCGCACCATGCTGTTCAACGTGCACAGCAACCAGTGGGACGCCGAGCTGCTGCAGGCCCTCAACATCCCTGAATGCCTGATGCCCAAGGTGAAACCGTCCAGCGCACTTTACGGCGAAGTCGCACCTCACCTGCTGGGCCATGCCATCCCCATTGGCGGTGTGGCCGGCGACCAGCAAAGCGCCCTCTTTGGCCAGGCGTGCTTCAAGGCCGGTATGGTCAAAAATACCTACGGCACCGGTTGCTTCATGCTCATGCACACCGGCAGCAGGTTTCAGACCTCGCACAACGGACTCATCACCACCAGTGCAGCGCAGGTCAGCGCACACACCGAATTTGCCATGGAAGGCAGCGTCTTTGTGGGTGGTGCCGTGGTGCAGTGGTTGCGTGACGGCCTGCAGGCCATTCCCCACAGCGGGGAAGTGCAGGCCCTGGCTGAGAGCGTGCCGGACGCCGGTGGCGTGATGGTCGTGCCCGCCTTTACGGGGCTTGGCGCACCCTACTGGAAACCCGATGCCCGGGGCACCATCACCGGCTTGACGCGGGGCAGCACGTTAGCCCACATTGCGCGCGCCGCTTTGGAAAGCATCGCCTTCCAGAGCGCTGCATTGTTGCAGGCGATGAGCCGGGACGCCGTGCACGCCGGCGGCGTGTCAGTGGCCGAGCTACGGGTTGACGGTGGCGCGTGCATCAACAACCTGCTAATGCAATTCCAGGCCGACCTGTTGGGCATTCCGGTGGTGCGACCGGCGGTCACTGAAACCACGGCGCTGGGCGCCGCTTACCTGGCGGGACTGGCAGTTGGCGTTTACAAGAGCACCGATGAACTCTCTGAGCTGTGGCATGCCGAGCGACGTTTTCTGCCCACCCTGGCTCCGGCCCGTGCCCAGGAATTAATGGCGCGCTGGGAGCGCGCCGTGAGGCAGACCGTGCTGGAGTGAGTCAAACGGCGTGATACGCCTCGACTTATAGGCCTGGTTGTGCTCAGTCAGCAAGTTACCTGGGCGAATCGGGCTGCGTTCGCGCATTAGACTTCAGGCATACGGGGTACAAGATTGGTGACCCTCACCCTCCAAGGAGCAGATTCATGAACGAGCGCATTGCATTCATTGGCGGCGGCAACATGGCCAGCGCCATCATCGGCGGCCTGATTAACCAAGGTCTACCAAGCCACCAGATCGACGTGGTGGAGCCATGGGCCGAGGCCCGCGACAAGCTCAAGACCAGCTTTGGTGTGGACGCTGCTGAGACTCCAGACGCGCACCTGAGCGAGGCTGCGCTGATCGTGTGGGCCGTCAAGCCCCAGACCTTCAAGGAGGCCGCTGCAGCCGTGCGCGCGTTCGGCCAGGGCTCCCTGCACCTGAGCGTGGCAGCCGGCATTCGCTCTGACAGCATTGCGCAATGGCTGGGCACCGAACGTGTGGTGCGGGCCATGCCCAACACCCCTGCGCTGATCGGCAAGGGCATCACCGCCCTGTTCGCCCGACCGGCGGTCACCCCCACCGACAAGGACCAAGTCAACCGAGTCATCGCCCCCACCGGCGAGTTGCTCTGGCTGGAGGCGGAGGAGCAACTCGACGCCGTCACGGCGCTGTCCGGCTCCGGCCCAGCCTACATGTTTTATTTCATGGAGGCCATGACCACGGCCGGCACCGAAATGGGCTTGACGCCCGCGCAAGCTCACCAGCTGGCCGTGGCCACCTTTGTGGGTGCCGGGGCCCTGGCCCATGCCTCCAGCGAGTCACCCAAAGTCTTGCGGGAGCGCGTGACCTCCAAGGGCGGCACCACTTATGCGGCCATCACATCCATGGACGAGGACGACATCAAGGCCCAATTCATCAACGCCATGTATGCCGCCCAGAAGCGGGCCAAAGAACTGGGCGACGAATTTGGTGGGGCTTGAACCTGCGGCGAGCTATTTCAAAGCGTAGCTTGCAGCAATGCCCACGAACAGCGTGAACCCCAGCCAGTGGTTGAGGCGAAACGCCTTGAAGCAGCCTGCGCGTGTGCGGGTGCGGATCAGGGTGAAATGCCAGACCACTTGGCCCAGCACCACGCCAATTGCTATATAAAACAAAGCACCAAACCCTTTTGATGCGCCGGCTAGAGCCCAAATAAGCATAAAAATCAGGTAACAAGCCATCACCACGGGCACATCGAAGCGCCCCAGGGTGATGGCCGATGTTTTCATGCCAATGGCCAGGTCGTCATCACGATCCACCATGGCGTACTCGGTGTCGTAAGCCAGCACCCAAAACAGATTGCCCAGCATCAGTACCCAGGCCAGCAGCGGCACCTGCGCTTGCACGGCCGCAAACGCCATCGGAATCCCGAAGCTGAACGCCACCCCCAGCACGGCTTGGGGCATGGACACAAAGCGTTTGGCATAGGGGTAGATCAGCGTCACCGCCAGCGCGCCCACCGAATACGCGATCGTTATCGGGTTGGTGGTGAGCACCAGCGCAAACGCCAGCAGCGCCAGCCCGGCCCCCAGGCCCAGCGCCTCCCGGACCGACACCGCGCCGGTGGTAACCGGGCGCCCCGCCGTGCGTTTGACATGGCGGTCAAAGTCCCGGTCGGCTACGTCGTTGATGCAGCAGCCCGCGCTGCGCATGAGGATGGTGCCCAGGGTGAAGACGGCCAGCAGGTGCCAACCGGGAAAGCCGTGTGAGGCGATCCACAAGGCACTCAGGGTGGGCCACAGCAGCAGCAACCACCCCGCAGGGCGGTTCCAGCGAATCAGGTCCAGATACAAGGCAGTGCAGGCGGGCGTAGCGGTCACAAGAGGTGTTCTTCAATCAAGGTTGCGCCACCCAAGGCGCTATAAAAATAAGCATACCAAGTCAATTTATACGCCGGCTAGCAGGCCATTTATTCTGAATTAAGGTTCAGGACAGTCGAATGACGCCCGGCAGCTCACAGGCGTAAATGGCATTGCGCAAAGCGGCAATCGCCTCATAGCGGGGGAAGCTGCGCCGCCAGACCAGGACCACCCGGCGCACAGGCGGGTCGCCCACAAACGGCAGGTATTTGACAAACGGGTCTTCATCGCGTTTGCGCTGGGGCGCCGGCGCAAACGCCTCCTTGGGCACGCTCAGGCGCGGCACCAAGGTGATGCCCATGCCAGCGGCCACCATGTGCTTGATGGTCTCCAGAGACGAGCCCTCAAAGCTCTTGCGAATGCCTTCGGTGTTGCTGGAAAATCGTGAGAACTCCGGGCACACCTCCATCACGTGGTCTCGAAAGCAGTGGCCACTGCCCAGCAGCAGCATGGTTTCGCGCTTGAGTTCGTCGGTAGTGACCCGGTCTTGTGCGGCCAGGGGGTGGTTGGTGGGCACGGCAGCCAGAAACGGCTCGTCGTACAAAGGCGCCAAGGCCAGCCCGGTGTCGGGAAAAGGCTCAGCCAGAATGGCGCAGTCGATCTCCCCCGTGCGCAGCATTTCCAGCAACTTGACCGTAAAGTTCTCCTGCAACACCAGTGGCATTTGCGGCGTTTGGGTGATCACCTGGCGCACCAGATCGGGCAACAGGTAGGGGCCAATGGTGTAGATGACGCCCAAGGTGAGCGGGCCGCTCAAAGGGTCTTTGCCGCGCTTGGCAATTTCCTTGATGTTGGCCGCCTGCTCCAACACGCTTTGGGCCTGGCGGACAATTTCTTCGCCCAAGTGGGTCACCGACACCTCGTTGGCGCTGCGCTCAAAGAGCTTCACGTCCAGCTCTTCTTCGAGCTTTTTGACAGCCACCGACAGCGTGGGTTGCGATACGTAGCAGGCCTCGGCCGCCTTGCCAAAATGGCGCTCACGCGCCACCGCCACGATGTATTTGAGTTCGGTAAGGGTCATGGGCCTATTTTGCTACCAGAACATGCAGGACTGCGGGGGCGGGGGCCGCAGCCTTGTCTCAAACCACTCAGTTTTTACCGAGTTGTGTCTTGGCCATGGCCAGACAGTCGGCCTTGGCATCACTTGCCAAGGCGTCGCATTTTTCAGTAGCGACCTTGTAATTTGCATCGCGCTTGTCCAGGCTGGCATCTTTTCTGGCTTCGCCCACCTGTTTGCTCGCTTTGACTTCGGCCAGGGCCTTGACTTCGACGGCCTTGGCTTCCTTGACGCACACGTCCTTGGGGTTACCCGACAGGTCGTCGCATTTTTCTTTGGCCACAGCGTAAGCGGACTTGGCCAGGGTTTCCTGCAACTTGGTCTGGTCAGCCGGCTTGCCTGTGTAATTGAATTCCAGTTCGGCCAGCGAAATCTTGTCTTTCGCCTTGGCTTCCTCAAGACAAATGTCCTTGACATTGCCGGACTGCGAGGCGCACGCCGCTTTATCCGCCTTGTTGGTGGCACTGATGGCCGTCTTGGCGGCTTTAAGCTCGTCTTTGCTCATGGTAGCGGCCTGTGCAACGGGCAATGCCAACAGAGCGGCGACGATGAATGATGCTTTGAGATTGAAAATTGATTTCATCAAATGTCCTGGGTTGAATCAGTTGGCGGGCGCTGAGGCGGGTGGCACTACAACGATAGTGGTGTCATCGCCGGATTTGCCGGCAGCTCCTGTGGCGCCCGTGTCGCCGGCTGAACCGGTCGATCCAGTTGAACCCGTAGCGCCAGTGGCTCCGGCCGGTCCGGGGACCACTGCGGGGGAGGCAGGTACGGCCACCACGGCAGGGCGATCACAAGCGGCGAGGCCAACGGCGGCAACCAGTGCCAGGGTGAGTAATGTTTTATTCATGGGAAATCCTTTGAAAATTGAGAAATGGTTTGTGTTGTTGCTCAGACGCCGACGTACGGCTGCGTGCCGTAATAGTCGTGGATCGTCTTTTCCCAGGTGGCATCTGCCATGTTGGGCCAACTGTCGGGGTTGAAGCCAGGCGCGGTCTCCAGGCGTTCTTTTTCAGCATCCAGCGTGAAACGCTTGTTGACCGTGTCGAGCGTCAAGGCGCTCCAGGGCACCGCAAACAACTTTTCGCCCATGCCCAGAAAGCCACCGAAGGACAGCACGGCGTAGCTCACGCGGCCGGTGCGGATGTCCAGCATGAATTCCTTGATGTCGCCCAAATCTTCGTCTTTCAGGTTGTAGACGTCGTTGCCCAGCAAGGTGTCGGCCCCCATCAGTTCGGGGCCGGGTCCTTGGCGGACCAACGCGTCGGACGAGCCTGCTGGTCCTGTTTTGTACATACCCAAGGTGTCGCGATCTTCGTAGTTCATGGTTCTCTCCTTTGTGTGGCCTGGGCCAGCAAAAAATCAAGCGGCAGACCGTATGCCCGACGCCATACCCCGAAGATAGAGAGATCACGGGCGCGCCTCAGTGCGGTGCCACACGCTTTGCCATCAAGGGTGTATCCAAACGTTGCGCCAAACGCAGAATCAAGGCCACGAGGCAAAAACTACGGCACTGCCTCCGTATCGAGCGATCACCCGGGCGCCGCTTCGCGATCAGGCGCAAGACGCAACATCTCCTGGTGCAGGATGTCCACCATGGCGGCGCTGGCCATGGAGAGGCTGCGCCCCCGGCGGGTGACCAGCCCAATGGGGCGGCGCAGGTCAGGCTCCACCAGGCGGCGCTGTATCAGGCCCGACCGGTGCGCCATCCCGGCGGCCAGCTCGGGCAGCGCGGCCACTCCCAGCCCGGCAACCACCATCGCATTAATGGTGGCCAGATGCTCCACCTCAAAACGCGGCTCAAACTTCACACGCTGCTGCAGCAGGGCGGCGTCTGCGTACTGCCGCACGCTGGACGGCAAGGGCATGGAGATGTGGTCCAGCGCGGCCACCTCCATCCAGCGCAGCGGACCATGGCCCTGGGCCAGAGGATGGGTGGCCGGCATCAACAACACAAAACCGTCTGACACCAGCGGCCTGTAGTCCAGATCGGCGTAGGCGGGGTTGGCCGCCGTCAGGGCAAACTCCACCAGCCCCGAGCGCACCATGTCAAACGCCGGGCCCGACAAGGTGTCAAACACCTGCAGGCGCACGCCCTGATGATGCGCGGCAAAGCGGGCAAACGCCGTAGGTACTACGGTGGCGGCCAGTGAGGGCAAGGCCGCCAGCACCACCTGCCCCACGCGCAGCTCGGCCACATCGCGCACGGCGCGCACCGCCTCTGCAGATTGGTGGCGTAAGAGCCGGGCCTGCGCCACGAACACCTCGCCCGCCGCGGTGAGCTGCACGTTTCGGGTCGTACGGTCAAACAACCGCACAGCCAGGCCCGCCTCCAGCCTGCTTACCACGCTCGACACGGCAGGCTGGGACAAATGCACCTGCTCGGCGGTACGCCGAAAACTCAGGGTCTGCGCCAGCGTCAGGAAGATGTCGAGCTCGCGGTCGTTCCAATTGATAGACATGGCTTATCAGTTTATAGAAAAAATCATTTGGACGAAACAATCAGCACTGCCTAGACTCCAGCATTTCCCCGCCTTCTGGAGACACCGCTTTGACTTTGCTACCTGACCACCCCCGCCACACACACGCTGTGGTCATTGGCGCCGGCACCATGGGCGCCGACGTGGCCGTTGTGCTGGCGCGGGGCGGTTGCCGTGTGACGGTGACCGACCCCTCCCCCGCGCGACGCGACGAGCTGCCCCCCCGCACGCTGGAGGCGCTGGCCGCGCTGGGCCTGTCCCACCGTGCCGCCAACGTTCAGGCCGTGGCCGATTTGAGCGATGTGGCCTGGGCCGATGTGGCCCTGGTCATTGAATGCATTCCCGAGAACCTGAGCGCCAAACAGGCGCTGTTTGCCGAACTGGTGAAGCTTGCCCCCGCCCACACGGTGTTAACCAGCAACAGCTCAAGCTTCCCGATCAGTGCCATTGGCCAGGGTTTGCCAGGCCAGGCGCGCATGCTGGGCCTGCACTTTTTCATGCCGGCGCACCTGGTGCCGCTGGTCGAGGTGGTGATGGGGCCACAAACCGATGAAGCCACTGCCCAGCGACTCATCAGTTACATGCGTGGCTGCGCCAGCGTGCCTGTGCTGGTGAGAAAAGACAAGCCCGGCTTTTTGGCCAACCGCTTGCAACACGCCCTGGCGCGCGAGGCCTTTGCCATGATGGACGAAGGTGTGGCCACCGCTGAAGATGTGGACGCCGCCGTGCGCTTTGGCTTCGGGTTTCGCTATCTGGCGGCCGGCCCGGTATTGCAGCGCGACCATGCCGGGCTGGATGTGCACTGCGCCGCTGCCGCCACCATGTACCCCAGCCTGTCCAACACCGACCACCCAGCCAACGTGTTGCAAGACCAGGTCAACGCCGGGCGCCTGGGCATGAAAGCCGGCGCCGGCTTTTTTGACTGGCCCGAGGACCGACGCCTGGCCGAGAAGGCGCGCTACAACACCCTCCTTAACCAAGGTTTGGCCTTGCTGGCCGATGAACTCCCCCCGCTGGACCGCAGCTTTTAAGGACCACCCCATGACACAAGACCCCCTCATCATCACGGTCGCCCCCAACGGCGCTTACAAGCAGGCCAGCGACCATCCGGCCGTGCCCATCACGGCAAACAGCCTGGCCAGCGTGGCCAAGTCCTGCCTGGACGCCGGTGCCGCCATGCTGCACCTGCACATTCGCGACGCCCAGGGCCGCCACAGCCTGGACGTGCAGGGTTACCGCGATGCACTGCACGCCGTCAAGGGTGCCGTGGGCGACGCCATGGTGCTGCAAGTCACCAGCGAAGCCGCCAAGGTCTACCAGGCACCCGCCCAAATCGCGATGGTGCGGGCTTTGCGGCCTGAAGCCGTCTCAGTGGGCTTGCGAGAACTGGACCAACCCGAGATTGGTGAGGCCGGCCTGGCCGAATTTTTTGGCTGGCTGGCGCGCGAGCGGGTCATGACCCAGGTCATAATTTATGACGTCACCGACCTGCTGCGCTGGCAAGACCTGCGCCAGCGCGGGCTCATCCCCGATGCGCCGTGGTTCCTGCTGTTTGTGCTGGGTCGCTACACCGCCGGACAAACATCCAACCCCCGCGATCTGGTGCCTTTCTTGCACGCCCATAGTGGCTCCGAGCCTTGGGCGGTGTGCGCCTTTGGTGCCACCGAGCACGCCTGCGTGACCGCGGCAGCCGCCTTGGGCGGCCATGTGCGGGTCGGGTTCGAGAACAACCTGAAACTCAAGAACGACGCAATAGCCCCCGACAACACCGCGCTAGTCCGCCAAGCCGCAGAAGCCGCCCACAGCCTGGGCCGACCCCTGGCCACAGCCAACGATATTCGCCGCCGGTTTGGCGCCGCCTGAACAAATTTATAACGACGAGACACCATGAAACGAGCCACTTTTTTGAAACTCGCCACCCTGAGCGTGACCACTTTAGCCGCCCTGCTGCCCCTGGCGAGCCAGGCCCAGGACGCCTACCCCAGCAAAACCATCCGCTTTGTGGTGCCCTACCCGCCCGGTGGTCCCACCGACCTGATGGCCCGCCTGCTGCAAGGCGAGCTGCAAACCCGCCTGGGCGTGAGCGTCATCATTGACAACAAGGCTGGCGCCGGTGGCAACATTGGCAGCGCTGAGGTCGCCAACAAATCTCCTGCCGACGGCTACACCCTGCTGCTGGCCGCCAGCGGCCCCATGGCCGTCAACCCCACCCTGTTTCGCAGCATGCCGTTCAACCCGCTGACCGAGTTGGCGCCGGTCATCCAGATCTCGTCATTCCCGCTGGTGTTTGAAGTCAACCCGAAGCTAGGCGTCAAGACCGTGGCGGAGCTGGTGGCCCTGGCCAAGGCCAAGAAGACCGAGTTGAGCTTTGCGTCAGCCGGCAACGGCACGCCACAGCACCTGGCTGGCGAGTTGTTCAACACCCAGGTGGGCGTGAGCATGGCGCACATCCCCTACAAAGGCGCAGGCCCGGCCCTCAACGACCTGCTGGGCGGACAAGTGAACGTGATGTTTGACGTGCTGGGCAGCTCCCTGCAGTACATCCAGGCCGGCAAGCTCACCGCCTTGGCGGTGACCTCTGCCAAGCGCAGCCCCTCGTTGCCCAACGTACCCACCATGGCCGAGGCAGGTGTGACCGGCTATGAATTTGTCGGCTGGCACGGCATTGCAGTGCGCGCCGGGACGCCCGCACCCATCATTGAAAAACTCAACAGCACCTTGAATGCCATCTTCAACGAGCCTGCCTTCCACAAAAAATGGGAAGCCCTGGGCACGCCCGTGGTGGGCGGCACGGCGGCGGCGTTTGGCGACCTGATTCGCAAAGAGTCGGTGCGTCTGGGAAAAATCGTGAAAGACGCAGGCGTGACGGTGGACTAAGCGTTGACTGGGGGCTGGCTGAGGTAGGGGATCTTGCGTGCACAATGGCGAGTTCCTAATTCCTCCATTTATGACCTCACTTGGACTCCTGCCCACCCGGGTGATTCAACTGCTCGTGCTGCTGGCCTCCGGCACCGTGCTGCTGGTCAGATCCGGCATGCAAAGCAGCCTGGCGCTGTTGCTGTGCATTTGCCTGATTGGACTGGCCATCCACCGGCGGGGCCTGCCCGCTGTTAGCCAGGAGGAGCGCCTCCTGGCCTTCTTGCTACTGGCTTACCCTACGGCCGTGTTGCTGAGCTTTGTGTGGCACCAGCGCGCGGATGGGTCCGAGTTTGACGCTCCATCCCGATTCATGCTGGTCATTCCCCTGTTGTTGTATCTGGCGCGGGTGGATGTACCGCTGCACCACGTGTACCGCTGGGGCTGTGCGCTGGGCTCTATCAGCGCCGCAGGCTGGGCAGTCTGGTCGGTCGGCTATGGCCTTGGACCGTTTACCGACCGGGCCCACAACAACTTTGTCAACCCGGTTCCGTTTGCCTGCATCACCTTGATTCTTGCTTTTTCAGCACTGCCGGACCGCTCGCAAAGCCGGCGCTCCCACCTCCTGCTCTGGGGCTGCGCCTTGGCAGGCTTTGGAGCGGCCATTGCGTCCCAATCGCGCGCCGTCCTGCTGGTGATACCGCCGGCCAGCCTGCTTTATTCCCTGTCTTATCGTGCGCGGGGCACCACGTCTGCCCGCCAATGGCTATGGATCGGTGTTGGCACCCTGGCGCTGTCCGGCCTGAGCGCCGGCTTGTTGAAGGAGCGCATTGAAGTGGGCGTTCATGAGGTAGCCGCCAAGTCTGGCGAACTCATCAACTCGTCCATGGGCATCCGGCTTCAACTATGGCATGCCTCTGGCCAGGTTTTTTTGGCGCACCCTTTGTTGGGTATTGGCAAAGGCGAGTTGCCACAGGAACTCAAACACATGGCCGAGAACGGCACCCTCACTCCCGAGGCTGCGAGCTTCAGGCACAGCCATAGCGACTTGTTGTTTCTGCTGGCTGAAACCGGGGTGGTCGGGGCCCTGTCGGTAATGGTGGTTTACCTGGCGTTTGGGGTGGCGTTTGTCAGACGCTTCTCAAGCCCGGAGCCGGGTGTCCGGTCCGCAGCTTACGCCGGCACCGTCACCTTGGGTGCCTACTTCGCATTCGGCCTGGCCGACAGCATGCTTACCCAAACCATGCAAACAGCTTTTCTGGCTTTGGCGATGACTCTTTTATTTTCCCACATTCGCCAGCAAGAGCGCCGGGCGGATATGGCGCACACACGCGTCAGTGCAGTAGCGCCATGAGCAGCCCCGAACCACAAACATCCCGGTTCAGCTCAGGAACCTCCTGGCTCGTCCTTTCTCATTGCTTCAACATGGACGGGCGCGCAGCAAGCCAGGTGGTCACCAGCAAGATCCCCCTGCTCATGGCGCGCGGCATCGTACCGCTGGTGGTCAGCGCACCGATGGGCACGCGCGCCGCCACCCACCTCCACATTCAGGCCTTTGCAGCGGGCCCCTCGGCGCTGCGGTTTGATGCACGGCATCTGATCTACCAGCACTGGGGACGGGGAGTGACCTACAAGGTACTGACAGCCTTCATCTCACTGGTTCTTGCGCCGTTGATCGCGGTCGAGCGCCTCGCGTTTGGCTTGCAAAATCATGCCTCCTGGGCGGCAAGCGCCATGTTGGTGGGTTGGCGCCTGATCCGCCAGCACAAGCCCGCTGTCATCTACTCGACCGGGGGCGCTTACTCGGCGCATTGGGCCGCCTACTGGCTCAAGCGGCTCACCGGCGTGCCCTGGATTGCAGAGATCCATGACCCCCTGATCCTGCCGGGCCAGCCACTCAAAGACCGCAATACGCGCCGCCTGGCCAAGACCGAAGCGCTGATTTGCCAGCACGCCGACCTGGCCTGGTGGCTGACCCAAGCGGCATTGGACAGCGCCTTGCTGCGACACCCCGAGCTGGCCCCGCGCGGCTTCTGGGTGCACAGCGGCGCCGATGACCCCTCGTTGACCTCACCCCGCAAGCGTGCTGCGCGCGGTAAGGTGCTTCACATCGGTCACTTTGGTGCCATCTCGCAACACCGCAGCATGGGCCCGTTTGCGCAGGCCTTGGGCATGTTGGTCCAAAAAAACCCGGCGTTACGGAGCACGCTGGTGGTTGACTTGTTTGGCAGCGATCTGGATGCACCGGGTCGCGCCCAGGCAGTGCAGGCCGGCGTGGCCGATCTGTTTAAATTTCACGGGCGCCTCGCTCACCACGACGTGTTCGCGGCCATGACCCAGGCGGATGTATTGCTGCTGATCCATGGCACGACGCAGGGGTGCAGCGAATACATCCCTGCCAAAACCTTCGAGTATTTTTGGGCGCAAAGGCCCATCCTGGGCTGCACCTTCAAGAACCCGGAACTGGACCAACTGATTGTGGAGCGCCGTGGCTACGTTGCTACCGCCGACGACAGCTCTCACATAGCCCAGGCACTCGAGAAAGCCTACCTTGACTGGTGCCATGATGCCTGGCACCCCAGCACCACACCCCCCGTTGACATTGAATCCGGGATGACCAAAATTTTTGACCAACTGGCCGTTACAGTGCCCCAAGCCTTACCCCGCTCCACATGAAACGCACCATCCCGATCCTGATGTACCACCAGGTGGATGCCCCGCCGCCGTCGGGCACACCCATGCGCGGCCTGGTCGTGTCACCAGCCGCTTTTGCCCGCCAGATGGCGATGCTGCGGCTGATGGGGTACCACGGAGTCTCCATGCGCGAACTCGAACCCTGGCTGCGTGGGGAACGCCATGACCGCGTGGTGGGCATCACCTTTGACGATGGCTACCGAAACAACTTGCTGCAGGCCCTGCCGGTGCTGCGCCACAACCGTTTCACGGCCACCTGCTACGCGGTGAGTGGTGCCTTTGGCGGGAACAACACGTGGGACGCCGCCAAAGGCGTGCCCAGGGCGGCGCTGATGGACAAGCCAGATTTCAAACAATGGCTCTCCGCCGGCATGGACGTGGGAGCGCACACGCGCCATCACCTGGACCTCACCACCCTAGATGACGCCACGGCGGTGGATGAGATTGCTGGCAGCAAACAAGATCTGGAGTCCGCGCTGGACATCGAGGTCAGGCACTTTTGTTACCCCTATGGCCATTTCAATGCCGCTCACCGGGACATGGTTGCTCAGGCCGGGTATGTCAGCGCCACCACCGTGCGTCGGGGGCGCGCCTGGCCGGGGGATGATGTATGTGCCCTGCCCCGGGTGCTGGTGTCGCAGTCCAACCACCTGGGCCACTTTTTGGCCAAGATCACCACCGGCTACGAAGACCGCCACCGGTGATCCCGCGCTTGGCGTTCCGCTCATGCCTTTAAATACTCCGCTTTGGTGCCCAGCCAGCGCTGCACATGCTGTTCGGCCAGTGCCGGGTACTGGTCAAGCATGATCGGGGCCAACTCGCGCGCCCAATCCAGCAGCTCGGCATCCAGCGCCAGATCCGCAAAACGCAACAGCGCCGCACCCGACTGACGTGCACCCAAGAACTCGCCGGGCCCACGAATCTCCAGGTCCCGTCGGGCAATCTCAAAGCCGTCATTGGTCTCCGCCATGGCTTTCAGGCGCGCGCGCGCGGTCTCCCCCAACCGGGGCGCATCCCCTGTGGAATACAGCAGCACGCAGGCTGACGCCGCCGCCCCGCGCCCTACCCGCCCGCGCAACTGGTGCAACTGGCTCAAACCAAAGCGCTCGGCGTGCTCAATCACCATGAGCGACGCGTTGGGCACGTCCACCCCCACTTCAATCACCGTGGTGCTGACCAGCACGCCCATGGCGCCGCTGGTGAACAGGGCCATCACGGCCTTTTTTTCTGCCACCGGCATGCGCGAATGCAGCAAACCCACCATCAGCGGCGAACCGTCGGGCCCGGCAATGCCTTGCAGTGCCTCGCTCAACTGCGCGTGGGTTTCGGTGGCGTTGGTCAGGTCCAGCGCCTCACTTTCCTCAATCAACGGACACACCCAATAAATTTGCCGCCCTTCGTGCAACTGCGCGCGAATGCGCTCGATCACCTCGTCGCGCCGGGCGTCGTTCACCACCTTGGTGATGATGGGGGTGCGCCCGGGCGGCAGCTCGTCGATGGTGGACACATCCAGGTCGGCGTAGTAGCTCATGGCCAAGGTGCGGGGAATGGGGGTGGCTGTCATCATCAGCAAATGCGGCTCCAGCGCGGTGACCCGGTCGTCGGGCCCACCCAGGTGCTGATCCGGGTGCTGATCGGAGGAGAGTAAGGCCGGGCTGGAGTTGGCGTGGGTGTCTGGCTCCAGCGGCGCGCTGTGCAGGTGGAGCTTGCTGCGCAGGGCCAGGCGCTGGGCCACGCCAAAGCGATGCTGCTCGTCGATGATGGCCAGCGCCAACTGATGAAACACCACCTTGTCCTGAATAAGGGCGTGGGTGCCCACCACCAGCCCGGCTTCGCCACTGGCAATCAGCGCCAGCATCTCGCGTCGCTCTTTGGTTTTTTGGCTGCCGGTGAGCCACGCGGTTTTGATGCCCAGCGGCTCCAGCCAAGTCACCAATTTGGCAAAGTGCTGGGTCGCCAAAATCTCGGTTGGGGCCATCAAGGCGCACTGCCAGCCGGCATCGATGCAGATGGCTGCGGCGAGGGCTGCCACCACGGTTTTGCCCGAGCCCACATCGCCCTGCAGCAGGCGGTGCATGGGCACATTGCGCGCGAGGTCCAGCGCAATTTCCTCGCTCACCCGGCGCTGGGCGGCCGTCAGGGCAAAAGGCAAGGCGGCCAGCAGCAGCTCATGCAGGGGCAGGTGGGCGAGCGGGTGCGATGGAGGCGGCGGTAGGGGTTGACGCTTTGACTTTGACTTTGGCTTCGGATTCGGATTCGGCTGCACGGTAACTGGGCGCGGGGCGGCATCCGGACGGCGGGCAGCCAGCACGGGCGAGCGCAGGCGCTCGCGCTCACGCTTGGCCTGCAACTGGGACAGTTGTTGCGCCAACAACTCCTCTGCCTTGAGCCGCTGCCAGGCCGGATGGCTGTGATCCTCCAGCGTCGCCAGCGACACATCGGGCGTCGGATGATGCAAAAATGAGAGTGCCTTAGGCATGCTCCACGCCGGCTGGAGGCCAATTTGACTTAAAAACTGCTCTGGAATGGTGTTGCTCAGTCCCGCACGGGCCAGCCCTCCATCCACGGCCCGGCGCAAGTAAGCCTGCGGCAAACCCGCCACGCTGGGGTACACGGGAGTCAGCGCGACCGCCAGGTCACCGCCCGCAGGCTTGAACACCGGGTGCATCATGGTCTTGCCCATGAAGCCACCCCGCACCTCGCCGCGCACCCGCACCCGGTTGCCCACCGCCAGCGCCTTGTGGTGTGAGGGGTAGAACGTGAAAAAGCGCAACAAACAGGTGTCAGAACCATCGTCCAGCGTGACCAGCAGCTGGCGGTGACCGGTGATCTTCACCTCCTGGTGCGTGACCACGCCCTCCACCTGCGCCACTTCGCCCTCGCGCACCTCACTGAGTTTGACGATGCGTGTTTCGTCCTCGTAGCGCAGCGGCAAGTGCAGGGCCAGGTCAATCGGGCGCACCAGGCCGAGCTTGCGCAGCGCCTTTTGCGGCGCGCTCAGGGGTTTGGGTTTGTTGATCGGGGACGGCGTGGCACTCATGGCTTGATTGTGGCGCAGTGGTTCTTGTCATTGCAGCGCGCGCACGGGAAAAACGTTTGTTTGATAATCGCCAAATGCACCCGCTACTCGCCGCCCAGTTGCCTGCCATCACCGCCTTTTGTGAGCGGTACGGCGTGGCACATCTGGAGTTATTCGGCTCGGCGACCAGCACCGAGTTCAACCCAGAGACCAGCGACTTCGATTTCCTGGTGGAATTGGACACCGCCTTGCCCGGATCGCGCGCCAGGCGCTGGACGGAATTGGCCGATGAACTGGAACACTTGCTGGGCCGCCACGTTGATTTGGTCAACCCGCGTTACATCCGTGACCCGTATTTTTTACGGGCCGTCAATAAGAGCCGTATTCCCATTTTCTGAAACTGGCCATTGACTTGCGCAACCGGATCATTCACAGCTATGACTCAGCCGATGACGAAATTGTTTATCTCACCGTCAAGGATGACCTCAATGACCTACAGACGGCCCTATCGCAATTGTTGAAAACTCGGGGTTGCTGAAACTCGGAATTGGGAAAGTTGCTCTATGAAACCAGAACAAAACTGCTATCAAACCTTGGCAAAAAACCAACAAAAAAGACTGCTAGAGACCTATTTTCTATAAATCTTGCGATTTACCTGATCCCGCGACAACCAGCACGGCCACTTTCAGTTACCAGCCCCATTTGGTAGGCGCTTTCTTTAAGATCGCAAGCCAACCAACCCGGAGCCCCTTGTGCCCCCTACCACCCCCCAAAACAGCCCCGCCGCAGAACGCAATCGTGAGCCGATTCTGTGTGCCTTGAAACAAGTCTTGCCGCCGCAGGGCCGGGCGCTGGAGATTGCCAGTGGGACGGGGCAGCATGTGGCGCACTTTGCCGCCGGGTTGCCAGGCTGGGTATGGCAACCGTCGGATGCGCAATCTGATGCCTTTGACTCCATTGCATGGTGGTGCGCTCAGGCCGGTGCCAGCCAGGTCAAGCCCCCCATCGAGCTCAATGTCGTGGCGTCACCCTGGCCGAGTGACAAGGCGCCGTTTACCCAGCTCTTTGACGCCATCTTTTGCGCCAACATGCTGCACATTTCGCCGTGGGCCGCCTGCGCTGCGCTGATGCAGGGTGCCGCCCGGCACTTGGCGCCCGCCGGCGTTCTTGTCGTGTATGGGCCATTTCTGGAGGCGGCCACACCCATCTCACCGGGTAATGAGGAATTCGACCAAAGCCTTCGCCAGAACGACCCGTCATGGGGCATTCGCCAGCTTGAGGACGTCTTGCAGGAGGCTCACAGCGCGGGGTTGCGACTGCACCAACGAGTTCCCATGCCGGCCAACAACCTGCTTTTGGTCTTTGATCGCAGGCCGGGCCGAGACATCTGACAGTCAGGTGCCTTGGCGCCAGTGATTGACATCCACGACCTGACCTGTTTGCAAAAAGATACAGCACCGGATATGGCCGGTAACGGACATACTTGTCAGGGAAAACACTATAGATTCAGCACCAATAGCACCAGATATCCTGACTAGAGGCGGCACAAGACCGGCCATCATGTCAGGGCACCCCAACAAAGGACAGGGATGGCACGTTTCAAGATGGCTGGCGGCGGCGAAAACAAATTGCTGGCACGGCTGACAGCCCCGGAACTCGACCGGTTGCTGCCATACATGGAAGCCGTTGTACTAACCGCCGGCCAGATCCTTCAGGAAGCCGGGCAAAAACAGCAGTATGCGTACTTTCCGATCAGCGGCATTGTTGTGTTGATCCAACTGACCGAAGACGGTAGAACGGCCAAGATCGCCATGACGGGCAACGACGGTCTGGTTGGCATTATTCAGTTGCTGGGGGCTGAAACCTCGGCGGCCAGGGCTGTGGTGCAAACAGCAGGTCATGCCTGGCGGATACGCCCCGACGCCCTGCGGGCCGAGTTTGTGCGTGGCGCCGGGCTGATGAACCAATGCTTGCGTTACGCGCAACTTTTGATGGCGCATGTGGCCCAGTTGGTGGTGTGCAACCGCCACCACCGGCTGGAACAACAGCTTTGCCGCTGGATGCTGTTCAGCATGGACAGACTGTCTGGCAGGCAAATCGACTGCACACAAGAACTGATTGCCGCCATGCTGGGCGTGCGCCGCCAGGGCGTATCGGAGGCCACCGCACAGCTGGAGGCCGATGGCATCATCCGGCGCCAGCGCGGACAAATAACCATCATCGACCGACCCCAGCTTGAGCAAAGAGCCTGCGAGTGCTACCGGGTGGTTAGCCGGGAAAGTGATCGTCTGTTTACGCGGCTCCTGACTGAGCCACAAGGCAAGCTGGGCTTGCGCCCGGCGGTCTGGCAATCCGGCGACCCGGACCGGCGCGAAGCCCAGGCGGAGCTGGCATTGAGCGGCAGCAATCTGGCTTGGTGGGAACAATCCATACAGGGAGCACAGTCCGAGTTATCCACCAGCGCCTACTGCCATGCTTTGCTAGGCTACCAGCCCGACGAATTGGTCCTGACACTCAAGGAGTGGAACGACCGGGTCCACGCCGAAGACGTCGGCATCCGTGAAACCGCCAAGCGCGCACTCATCGACCAACAAACGTCCTTCTACGATTGCGAATACCGCGTGCGCCACAAAGACGGGCACTGGGTCTGGATCGCGTCGCGCGGCAAACTGGTCCAAAGCGCTGACCCGAGCCAACTGCAGCGCATCGTGGGCACAAAAATGGACATCACGTTGCGCAAAACGGCTGAACTGGCGCTTCTTACCCTGAACAGCACCGACTACCTGACTGGCGCAGCCACCCGACGTCACTTCTTTGAAATGGC
>JBIIVW010000191.1:0-6347 GCA_044339205.1 Rhodoferax sp.
AGCCGAAAGTAAAACTGGAACTGGAAGTGGAGCTTGGCGTCATGTCGATTGAGCGAAAGGACGCCACCCAAGGGGCGATACTGCGCGCGTGGCTGGAGCAACACGTATGTTTTTCCTGCGGCGGGAGGTGTTCATGGTTTTTTTTCGAGTATTTCAGCGCAGTTGATGCCTGCCAGTCCTTAGGCCCTGCCACAGCTCCCCGGTGGGGCTCAATCCTTCGCTCCAAGGGAGCGCCAACTTTAGGTTCCGCATGACACCTTCCTTTTGCACCAGCATGGCCGACTACAACCGCTGGATGAACTCGCGCCTGTTTGATGCCGCTGCAAAGCTGACCGACACGCAGCTGTTTGAAGACCGTGGGGCTTTCTTCGGGTCTTTGTTTGAGACGCTGAACCACATCGTGGCGGCTGACCTGATCTGGTTGCATCGCTTCGCTCGCCAGGATGGGCTGCTTGAGATCAGCCGTGTGTTGCAAGGCCTGCCGAGCCCAAGCTCACTTCGCGAGCCTGTCGCGCAAACCCTGCCGAACCTTTGGGCCATTCGCGAGAAAGTCGATGAAGTCATTTGTGACCTCGCAAGTCGGGCCACCGAGCAGATCCTGTCAGGGACGCTGCACTACAGCAACACCTTGGGCCAGACTCAAGCCAAGAACCTGGGCCTCTTGATGCAGCACTTCTTCAATCACCAGACGCACCATCGGGGCCAAGCGACAACGCTCTTGTTTCAGGTGGGTATCGATATTGGCGTCACCGACCTGAATGCGCTCATCCCCAGCGAGGTCTAATCCCCGCTCTCGGCAACGCTTACGGGCAAGCCTGTCATTTGCTCAGGCAGGTCTAAGCGTGTGCCTTGCAAACGGCGGTGTTGGGGCGGGCGCTCCAGGATTGAGAGTGCACGATCACCCGGATGACTACGGTGCTTACTTCCGCGACACCGAGGGCAACAAGGTCTGCGTCGCATGTCACGCGGCCGGAAAGTGCTGCAATCGACCCGATGAGCGTGGGCGATCGCACAGACCTCTTTGGATCGTCTCTTTAGGATTAATGTCATCGCGTCAGGCACGGGCGGCCGGAATTTCCACCATTCTATTTTTGTGTGCTATCGACGCAGCCGTCCCTCAATTTACCCAAGGAGAGTTTTCATGACTGCAACCCGGACCACGTATTCCAAACCACACCACCCGCGCCAAGACGTGCCAGACGAGCTTGACCCGGGCGCGCCTCCCGTTGAGCCCGACGAGGGGCCCGTTCCAGCCATGATCCCGGACGATCCCGAACACGACCGCGTGATCGACCCGGCTGAGAGCCCGGACCGAAGGACACAGGAAATGCTTGCGTCACTGTTAGCAGTGGAGCGGCCAAGCGGCGCCTGACTTGTTCCTGCTTCGCTGAACACACACACTGCGGGGTTGGTAATACAGCCCTTTGCGCCGTGGATTTAGATGATTTTGGAGTATTTCAGGGTTCTAGCCGGCGACTTTATTGCCTTGTTTGCTATCAAAATAATAGCAAATCCTCAATTCAGCGTTTTTGTCGCCGCCAGACCCCGCATGAAGGACTCGCATTGAGCGAGCTGCGCCAGTGTCACGTACTCGTCCGGCTCGTGGGCTTGGGCAATATGGCCGGGGCCACACACCACGGTGGGGATGCCGGCATTTTTAAATAGGCCCGCTTCGGTGCCAAAAGCCACCAGCGTGGTGCGTGGTTGGTCCGGGGCTTGGCCGGCCAAGCGCTGGGCTAGCCGTGTGACAGGCGCCTGGGCATCGCCAAGAAAGCTGGGCACCTCGCAAATGGTCTCGAACTTGAAGCCGGCGTCGGGAGCCACATTTTTCATGGCCAGTTCCATCGACTGGGCGTGCGCCAAGACCTCATCCTGCATTTTTTGGACGTCGGCGGTCGGCAAGCCGCGGAACTCGTAGCGAAACCACGCGTCGCGCGGCACCACGTTGTCGGCAATACCGCCCTGAAACTGGCACACACTGGCGGTTGAAAAAGGCACGTCAAAACCGGGGTAGCGCGGCTCCTCAAGCTCAAATCGCTCGGCCATGTCGCGCACTTTGCCCACCAGGCGGGCGGCCATCTCGATGGCGTTGACCGACTTGGGCGTGAGCGATGAATGCGCTTCCTTCCCGCGTACGCAGCAGTGGAATCGGTTGACGCCCTTGTGGGCAATGGCGGGCACCATGCCGGTGGGCTCGCCAATGATGCAGGCCAAGGGCTTGATTCCGGCGTCGCGCAGGTCGGCGATCAGTTCCTTCACGCCAAAGCAGCCCACCTCTTCGTCGTAACTCAGGGCGAGGTGGATGGCAAACGGAGCCTCCGAGTTCAAAAACGTCTCGGCATGGGCCAGCGCCATGGCGATGAAGCCTTTCATGTCGGCGCTGCCGCGCCCATACAGACTGGGCCCTAGGCCGGCACCGGCATCCTGCACCACGCCTCCCAGCGGGTCCACGAGCCAGTCCTGGCCGTCCCAAGGCACGGTGTCGGTGTGGCCCGAGAGGATCACGCCCGCCGGCTTGCCCTCACCCAGCGTGGCAAAAAGGTTGGCCTTGGTTTTATCAAAGTTCCAGGTCAGGCGGCTCTTCACGCCCAGGCGCAAGAGCTCGTCGCGGATGAAGTGGATCAAGACCAGGTTGGAATTGCGGCTCACCGTGTTCATGCGAACCAGGGTCTGGGCCAGAGTCAGGGCGTGTGAAGACAGCATGCCGTCATTGTGGCGCAAGGAAAAATCCCCTACCGCCAGCACTGGCGGTTGCGCCACACGCCGCGGCTCAAGGTCCCGCCAGAGCGCAGGACGATTCAGCCAAACCGCCTGAGTGCGCGCGTGCAGAACTCTGGGTGCTATCGGTCAGGTTGACTTTTATTTCGCAAGCTCTGGGTCTCGCCTCTCGGCAGGGGTCAATTGCCCAAAGCCAATGCACAAAAGCCTATTCTCGAAGTGGTTGGAGGGGCGCTGTCATACTAAATGCAAAAAAGTTCTAATTTTAGAGAAGATATAGCAGTCCACCCAGACTCCACCCGCTACGCCGCTGGTGTCTATTCAAACCAAGCCTGCCCGCACGTCAATTTTGCTGCCGGGCTCGCCGATTCTTTTTTTCGGTAGTGCCGTTTCATCTGGATGGTGGGACTGGGGCTCCCTCTGTTTTTTGTATTTTGAAATTTATAGGAAAGAGTCCGATGTCAGGCTTCAACGCTGCAATTTTTGTTTCATTCCCGCGGCGGTGCGCTATGACCAGCGTTTGTCTTTGGGCTGCCACTGCCGGCGCCAATGATCTGGAAACTTCCATGTTCACATTCAGCGGCTTTGGTACTGCGGGGATCGTTCATTCGTCCGAGGGGCAGGGCGATTTCACCAATAGCCCCTCCAGCAAGCCCAATGGCGCAGGCCACAGCCGCAACTGGAGTGCCGACGTTGACAGCCGTCTGGGCTTGCAGGTCACTGCCGACATCACTCCGCAGCTCTCAGCCGTGTTGCAAGTGCTGTCCCAACAGCGCTACGACAACACTTACACGCCCAGGATCGAATGGGCCAATGTCAAATACGCAGTTACCCCTGACTTGAGTGTGCGTGTGGGTCGCATTGCGATGCCCACATTTCTGGTCGGTGAGTACCGAAATGTGGGCTATGCCGTCCCTTGGGTGCGCCCGCCAGTGGAGTTGTATGGGCATATGGTGCCCATCACCAGCAATGATGGTCTGGATGCAAGCTACCGGTCGCGCATGGGCGATGCCACCAACACGCTACAGGCCAGTTTCGGCAGGGATGAGATTCAGAGCCCCAACAGCAATATACCGAGTCAGGTCAAGAACATAGCGGGTATTTTCAACACCCTCGACTATGGTGCAGCCACTTTTCGTTTGTCCTACCAGCAGGCTAAATTGACCGTGGGCAGCATCAATGACTTCCTCAACCAGTACCGGCAATTTGGTTCCTCTGGTGTTGCCCTGGCAGAAAAATATGTGTTCGATAGCCGGCCAATTTCTCTTGTCTCCCTAGGGGCGAGTTATGACCCTGGCTCATGGTTTGTGATGGGCGAGTGGGGCAAGGGTCGATTCTCTTCGTTTGTAGGAACCCAAACCGCCTGGTATGCCAGCGGTGGATACCGGTTCGGAAACTTCACGCCTTACGCGGTCTACTCCAAGGCAACAAAACAAGGTGACACTGCTGACGCTGGCGTGAACTCGCCTTACGCTGCCCCTCTGAACGAAGCACTCAATCAATTGCTAAAACCTGCCACGGGAACAACCCGGTCGATCGGCAGCCGTTGGGACTACACAAAGAACGGTGCTTTGAAGCTTCAATACGACCACGTCAATCTCGACGCCCGGTCTTCTGGATCATTGCTGAACCTCCAGTCCGGGTTTCAACCGGGTGGTACTTTCCACGTCATCAGCGCTTCTGTTGATTTTGTATTCTGATGGAAATGTTCATGCCTTTTTTCAATCGTCGCAAATGCGTGGCTGTTGGCTTGGTGTTGGGCCTGAGTTGCGGTGCTGTGGTGGCTCAGGTGGTGACGGTGGTTTCTGCCCAAAGTAGCGTGACCGCCTTGAGTCAAGGCGAGATCGTTGATATTTTTCTGGGCAAGACCAGTGTGCTGCCCAATGGGGAAAAGGCAGTGCCAATCGACCAGGCAGAGGGCTCTGCCGTGCGCGATGAGTTTTATGCGAAATTTGCGGGAAAGACGGCAGCGCAGATGAAGGCACATTGGTCCAAGATCATCTTCACGGGTCGGGGGCAGCCGCCCAAAGAAGCGGCTTTTGGAGCCGATGCCAAAAAGCGAATTGTTGATAACCACAACGCAATTGGTTACCTTGACAACCGCATGGTGGACAGCAGCGTCAGAGTCTTGCAGTCGCGCTAAGCGGGCAAATAATTCATGCAAGAAAAAAAGGTCAGATCCACCTGTTGGTTTAACTCATGAGCGTGGCCAATGCTCGCTCTTTTTTACAGGATCTGTTGGGCGCTCGACCGCGAGGCTGGTTACTCAAGGCGATAGGACCTACCCAGCTGTTGCCGATATTCTCTTTGGCGTTTCTGGTCGTGCTCTGGACCGCAACCTTGCACTTTATTGATCGCGAGCGCGCAGGGTCTGAGCATGCCAGCCGTGTTCTCAGCCGGGAACTGGTTGAAACCTACGAGGCCCAGGTCCTGCGCTCGCTGCGTGAAATAGACCAGACCCTGAAATTCATAAAATTCTCCTATGAGCAAGAAGGGCCTAGGGCTGCATTGAATGAGCTGGCAGCAAAAGATTTATTGTTGCCCGAGCTGTTGTTTGTAACTAGCATCACAGACCCTCAGGGCAATCTTCTGGCCACCACCCGCACAACGACCAGACTGCCTGGGGTTGATCCCGCCAACTTCCAACATTCAAAGTACAGCGATAGTCTTTGGGTGGGTCGTCCGCAGCGCCACCCGGGCTCTGGCGATTCCCACCAGCAGTTCAGCCGCAGAATCAACGACGCCAATGGCAATTTGGCAGGCGTGGTCACGGTCTCGGTGGCATCTACCTATTTTGTGAGCGGTTATGAGGCTTCCAAATTGGGTGAGCAAGGCTCCCTGGGGATTCTGGGGATTGATGGCGTCTTTTTGGCTAACCGCACTGGCAACGTGGTGTCGGTCGGCGATGTGGTCGATTACGCCTCAGTTGCGGGAGCGGATCAGCCAGGCAGCGACGCATTGGTCGTCACTCCTTCCTGGGATGGTGTGCGACGCTATGCGAGCGCCCGCAAGCTCTATGACTTTCCGTTGGCGGTTGTTGTCGGGTTGTCGGAAGAGGAGCAATTGGCGTCTTTTCAGGACCGATCGCGGATTTATCTTGGGTGGGCTGCGGCGGGTAGCGCGTTGTTAATGTTGATTGCTGCTGCACTGTGGCGGTTGAGTTGGCAACTTGATAAAAGCCGTAACAATGAAATTGTTGAACGGCGGTTGACTGAACAAAAGCTCCGCGTCGCCGCTGCTGCTTTTGACTCTCAAGAGGCCATGATCATCACCGACTCCCGTAGGATCATTTTGCAGGTTAACCGGGCCTTTACCCAGGATACCGGGCACTTGGCCACGACGCTGGTTGGCCAGACCCCGCGTCTGCTTCAGTCGGGCCAACACAGCGACCGCTTCTACCACGCCATGTGGACCACGATTGGGCAGCTCGGCTTTTGGCAAGGCGAAATTTGGCAACTTCACAGCAATGGTGTCGCCTATTTGAAATGGCTGACCATCTCGGCGGTCAAAGACGCGAAGGGTGCCGTGACCAACTATGTGGCTTCGCATTACGACATCACGGCGCGCAAACTCGCAGAGAAAAAAATTCACGAGCTGGCCTTCTTTGATCAACTCACGGGTCTGCCCAA
>JBIIVW010000193.1:0-6332 GCA_044339205.1 Rhodoferax sp.
AACGGGTCGGCCCGACCAAGATGGACGGCAAAGCCGTGTCTCTGGTTGATGACTTGCTGTACACGCTGGGCAATGTGCTGGTCTACGGTCCGCTGCGCAACAACCTCGGTATGAGCCGGGTGCGTGTGGCCTACACGGCGGGCGAGGCCATCGGCCCGGACCTCTTTACGTTTTACCGTTCCATTGGCATCAACCTGAAGCAGCTTTACGGGTCGACCGAGACCGCGGTGTTTGTGTGCCTGCAGCCTGACCACGAGGCCAGAGCTGATACGGTCGGCATTCCGATCGCGGGCGTGGAGATCAAGGTCGCCGAGAACGGCGAGATTCTGGTCAAGTCCCCTGGCTTGCTGAAGGAGTACTACAAAAACCCGGCTGCTACGGCTGAAGTGTTGACCGCTGACGGCTGGTACCACACCAGTGACGCCGGTTTTCTGGATGCGCATGGCCACCTCAAGATCATTGACCGCGTGAAAGACGTGGGTCGCCTCAAGGGCGGTGCCAACGACGGCGCCATGTTCGCCCCCAAATACGTCGAGAACAAGCTCAAGTTCTTTCAGCACATCAAGGAAGTGGTGGCTTACGGTGACGGCCGCGACAAGGTCTGCGTGATGATCAACATTGACTTTGACGCGGTGGGCAACTGGGCCGAGCGGCGCAACCTGCCCTATGCCGGCTACACCGATCTGGCCCAAAAGCCCGAGGTCTACCAGCTCATCAAGGAATGCGTTGAAAAGGTGAACGCCGACCTGAGCGTGGACGCTTTGCTGGCGGGCAGCCAGGTCAGCCGGTTTCTGGTGTTGCACAAGGAACTCGATGCCGACGACGGCGAGTTGACCCGCACCAACAAAGTCCGCCGGGGCTTCATCGCCGACAAATACAAGGCGCTGGTAGATGCCTTGTACGAAGGGCGTACCTCGCAGTTCATTGAGACGGTGGTGAAGTTTGAAGACGGCCGTACTGGCAGCGTCAGCGCCACCCTCCGAATTGACGACGCGAAAACTTTCGCGCCGGTAAAGGCAGCAGCATGAGCAAGAACATCGGAGACGTCATTCTGGACGTCAAAAACATCTCTTTAAGTTTTGGCGGCGTCAAGGCGCTGACCGATATCTCGTTTGATGTGCGTGAGCACGAGGTGCGGGCCATCATCGGTCCGAACGGTGCAGGCAAGAGTTCCATGCTGAACTGCATCAACGGGGTCTACACCCCCCAAGCTGGGTCCATCACCTTTCGGGGAAAGACTTTCAGCCACATGGACAGCCATGCCGTGGCGGTGATGGGTATTGGACGCACGTTCCAGAATCTCGCGCTGTTCAAGGGCATGAGCGTGATCGACAACATCATGACCGGGCGCAACCTCAAGATCAAAAGCAACCTGTTTTGGCAGGCGCTGCGCATCGGCCCTGCCCAGCGCGAAGAAGAAATGCACCGCGAAAAGGTCGAGCACATCATCGACTTCCTCGAAATCCAGGCCTACCGCAAGACCCCTGTGGGGCAGTTGCCCTACGGCCTGCAAAAGCGGGTGGACCTGGGCCGCGCCCTCGCGATGGAGCCGCAGGTGCTGTTGCTCGACGAGCCCATGGCCGGCATGAACGTGGAAGAAAAGCAGGACATGTGTCGTTTTGTGCTGGACGTGAACCAGGAGTTTGGCTCCACCATCGTATTAATTGAGCACGACATGGGCGTGGTGATGGATATTTCCGACCGGGTGGTGGTGCTGGACTACGGCAAAAAGATTGGCGACGGCACCCCCGATGAGGTTCGCAAGAACGAAGAAGTGATCAGCGCCTATCTGGGCACCTCGCACTAAACCGCCGGAGAACGTAATGGCATTTTTTCTTGAAACACTGCTCGGCGGCCTGATGGCCGGTATGTTGTATTCACTGGTGGCGCTGGGCTTTGTGCTGATTTACAAAGCCTCGGGCGTCTTTAATTTCTCGCAGGGCGCCATGGTGCTGTTCGCTGCGCTGGCGATGGCGCGTTTTGCGGAGTGGATTCCCGGCATGACGGGCATCACCAGCCCCGTTCTTGCCAACATCCTCGCGTTTCTGGCGGCCGGTGTACTGATGTTCGTGGTGGCCTGGCTGATTGAGCGGCTCGTGCTGCGCCACCTGGTTAACCAGGAGGGCACTACTTTGCTGATGGCCACGTTGGGCATTGGCTATTTTCTGGATGGAATGGGTCAAACGCTGTTCGGCAGTGCCATTTACAAAATCGACATCGGTATGCCCAAAGAACCCATCTTTGCATTTCCTGGTGTGTTTGAAGGTGGCTTGCTGATCAACAAGGAAGACTTGTATGCAGCGCTCATTGCGGCGGTGTTGGTGATCGTGCTGAGTGTTTTCTTCCAGAAAACCAACACCGGTCGTGCCTTGCGGGCGGTGGCCGATGACCACCAGGCCGCACAGAGTATTGGTATTCCGCTGAACCGCATCTGGGTCATCGTCTGGTGTGTGGCGGGCATTGTGGCGCTGGTGGCCGGCATGATTTGGGGCAGCAAGCTGGGGGTGCAGTTTTCGCTGACCACTGTGGCACTGCGCGCCTTGCCGGTGGTGATTCTGGGCGGGTTGACTTCGGTGCCGGGCGCCATCATTGGCGGACTGATCATCGGGGTGGGCGAGAAGTTGTCTGAGGTATTTTTGGGCCCCTATGTGGGCGGCGGCATCGAGATCTGGTTTGCCTATGTGTTGGCGCTGGCCTTCTTGATGTTCCGTCCCCAAGGTTTGTTCGGCGAGAAGATCATCGATCGCGTTTGACCCTGTATCCCTACCAAGAGAAATAACATGTTCTACAGAGAAAACGGTCAATTCAAGACCTCTTACCGGGCCGATCAACAGATTTTCCCCATCACCCAGGACCGGCTGGGCGTGCTGGCGCTGTTGCTGGTTGCCGTGGTGGGGGTGCCTTTGTTCGCAGACGAGTATTTGTTGCGGGCGATTTTTGTGCCGTTTTTGATCTTGTCGCTGGCCGCCATTGGCGTCAATATTCTGGTGGGCTATTGCGGTCAAATTTCCCTGGGTTCTGGCGCCTTTATGGCGGTAGGTGCTTACGCGGCTTACAACACCTATGTTCGCATTGAGGGTATGCCTGTGATCGTGGCTTTGCTCTCCGGTGGATTTTTTGCCACCTTGGTGGGGCTGTTTTTTGGTGTGCCGAGCTTGCGCGTCAAGGGTTTGTATTTGGCGGTGGCAACGCTCGCCGCGCAGTTTTTCTGTGACTGGGCGTTTCTTCGTATCAGCTGGTTTACCAACAACAGCTCATCCGGGTCGGTCGCGGTGTCTGAGCTCAACGTGCTCGGCTGGTCGATCGAGTCGCCGGTCAGCAAGTATCTGTTTTGCCTCGGCTTTGTCGTGGTGTTCGGTGTGCTGGCAAAAAACCTGGTGCGGGGTGCCATCGGCCGGGAATGGATGGCGATTCGTGACATGGACGTGGCAGCGGCCGTGATCGGTATTCGCCCCATGTACGCCAAGCTCAGTGCGTTTGCGGTCAGCTCCTTTATTGTGGGAGTGGCCGGCGGCCTGTGGGGCTTTGTGCACCTGGGCTCCTGGGAGCCTGCGGCGTTCTCTGTGGACCGGTCGTTTCAACTGTTGTTTATCGTGATCATTGGCGGCATGGGCTCGATCATGGGCAGCTTCTTCGGCGCCGCTTTCATCGTGGTGCTGCCCATTTTCCTGAACCAGTTTTTGCCGGCTATGGGCAGTCTGGTCGGGGTTGATATTTCAACCGCAGCGGTGGCGCATGCCGAGGTCATGATTTTTGGTGCGCTGATCGTCTGGTTCCTGATTGTTGAGCCGCATGGGCTGGCCAAGCTGTGGAGCATCGGGAAACAAAAAATGCGCTTGTGGCCGTTTCCGCATTGATTTTTTTTGGTGGTTTTTCGTTCGTTAGCAAAAGGCATTTCAGTGCCGCTTATTCAGGAGACTTTGATGAAAATTCGCAATGTAGTTTTAGCCGGTTTATTGGCCACTGTGGCCGCTGGCGCCTTTGCTCAGGCCAAAGAGCAATTTTTTCCCGTGCTGAGTGGACGCACCGGGCCGGTTGCACCCAACGCCACACCGTGGGCCAATGGTCACAACGACTACATGAAATTGGTCAACGAGCGCGGCGGCATCAATGGCGTGAAGACTTTGGTGGAAGAGTGTGAAACTGCTTACGCCACCGACCGTGGCGTGGAATGCTATGAACGCCTGAAAGGCAAACATGGCGGCGCTACCGTGTTCCAACCTCTGTCTACCGGCATCACGTTTGCACTGACCGAAAAAATACCCGCTGACAAAATCCCGATGATCACCTCTGGTTATGGTCGTAGCGACTCGGCTGACGGCGGCGTCTTCAAGTGGAACTTTCCGCTGATTGGCCACTACTGGGTGGCGGGCGACACCTTGCTGCAGCACATCGGCAACAAGGCCGGTGGCATGGACAAGCTCAAGGGCAAGAAAATTGGCGTCGGTTATCACGACAGCCCGTTTGGCAAAGAGCTGCTGCCCATCTTGCAGGAGCGTGCGGCCCAGTATGGGTTCACCTTGCAGCTCTTGCCGATTGCTGCACCTGGTGTCGAGCAAAAAGCCACCTGGTTGCAGGTGCGCCGCGATCAGCCCGACTACGTGATTCTCCAAACCTGGGGTGTCATGACTGCCACGGCGATCAAGGAAGCCCAGGCAGTGGGTTACGCACGTGAAAAAATGTTTGGCACCTGGTGGTCTGGTGCAGAGCCTGACTTGAAGGATGTGGGCCAGGGCGCCAAGGGCTACAGCGCGGTCATGATGCAGCATGGTGCAGAGCCCCAGTCTGCTGTGGTCAAGGACATTCTTGAGAAGGTGCATGCCAAAGGCCAGGGCACCGGACCCAAGGACGAAGTGGGCAGCGTGCTGTACATGCGCGGCGTGGTGGGCGCCATGCTGGCGACCGAGGGCGTGCGCTCCGCTCAGGAACGCTTTGGCAAGGGTAAGGTCATGACCGGCGAACAAGCGCGCTGGGGCTACGAAAACCTGAACCTGACCCAAGCCAAGCTCGATGGCCTGGGCTTCAAAGGCGTCATGCGTCCGGTTTCCACCAGCTGTGCCGACCACATGGGTTCCGCCTGGGCACGGGTGCACACCTGGGACGGTGCCAAGTTTGTCTGGAGCTCTGATTGGCTTGAAGCCGACCAGCAAGTGATCAAGCCGCTGGTCAAAAATTCCGCTGACAAATACGCCGCAGAGAAGAAGCTGACACGCCGCACCCCTGCGGATTGCCAGTCTTGATGTGATTCTGTCATCCCGGGGGGCATGCGCCGGAATGACAGCCCAGCCGACAGCGTTGCGTGCAGCGCTGTGGATTGGTGAAGGCAAGGAACTATGGACTCGAAAAAAATCGTACTCAACGTCAATGGCATCGAGGTCATTTACAACCACGTCATCCTGGTGCTCAAAGGGGTTTCCCTGAACGTGCCCGAGGGCAAAATTGTCGCTATTCTTGGCGGCAACGGCGCGGGTAAAACCACGACACTGCGCGCTATCTCAAACCTCTTGCGCGGCGAACGCGGCGAGGTGACCAAGGGCTCGATCGAGCTGCGCGGCGAGCGCATCGAGAATCTGTCTCCGGCTGACCTGGTGCAGCGCGGCGTGGTCCAGGTCATGGAAGGGCGGCATTGTTTTGCCCACCTGACCATTGAGGAAAACCTGCTGACCGGTGGCTACACCCGCAAGGACAAGGCCGAGATTGCACGCAATCTGGATAAGGTCTACACCTACTTTCCGCGCCTGAAAACCCGGCGTACCAGTCAGGCCGCCTACACCTCCGGCGGAGAGCAGCAGATGTGCGCCATTGGCCGTGCCCTGATGGCCAACCCCAGCATGGTCTTGCTGGACGAACCCTCCATGGGGCTGGCGCCGCAGATCGTTGAGGAAGTGTTCGAGATCGTGAAAGACCTCAACCAAAAGGAAAAAGTCACCTTTCTGCTGGCCGAACAAAACACCAACATGGCCCTCAAGTACGCCGACTATGGCTACATCATGGAGTCCGGGCGGGTGGTGATGGACGGCGTGGCCAGTGACCTGGCCAACAACGAGGATGTCAAGGAGTTCTACCTCGGCATGGGCGGCGGAGAGCGCAAGAGCTTCAAGGATGTGAAGAGTTACAAACGGCGTAAACGCTGGCTGGCTTGAGGATATGGCAATGACTACGTATTTTGATGCGCTTGAAACGCGCGATCCCGCCCAGCGTGAAGCTGCCTTGCTGGGCGCGTTGCCCGCGCAAGTCGCACACGCCCGGCAATCCTCTGGTGCGTTCGGTGAGATATTGAAAGACGTCCATCCGGCAGATGTAACCAGCCGACAAGCGCTGGCCAGTTTGCC
>JBIIVW010000194.1:0-6317 GCA_044339205.1 Rhodoferax sp.
CGGGCTTGAGCCAGTCGCGCATGTCGAATTTGTCCGGGTTCTCGACCAGGAACTTGCGCACGGCCGCGGTCATGGCCAGGCGAATATCGGTGTCGATGTTGATCTTGCGTACCCCGAACTGAATCGCTTTCTGGATTTCTTCCACCGGCACGCCGTAGGTCTCCTTCATGGCGCCACCATACTGGTTGATGATGGCAAGCAGGTCCTGCGGCACGCTGCTGGAGCCGTGCATCACCAAGTGGGTATTGGGAATGCGTTTGTGGATGGCCATGACCCGATCGATGGCCAGAATGTCGCCGGTGGGCTTGCGCGTGAACTTGTAGGCGCCATGGCTGGTGCCAATCGCGATGGCCAGGGCATCGAGCTGGGTGCGCTTGACGAAGTCGGCGGCCTGCTCGGGGTCAGTCAGCATTTGCTCGCGGGTCATGGTGGCGTCGGTGCCGTGGCCGTCTTCCTTGTCACCTTTCATGGTCTCCAGCGAGCCCAGGCAGCCGAGCTCGCCCTCAACGGTGACGCCGGTAGCGTGCGCCAGGTCCACGACCTTGCGGGTGACTTCCACGTTGTACTCGTAGCTGGCGATGGTTTTGCCATCGGCCATCAGGGAGCCATCCATCATCACCGAGCTGAAGCCCAGGTTAATCGCGCCCTGGCACACGTCCACGTTTTGGCCGTGGTCCTGGTGCATGACCAGCGGAATGTGGGGGTAGGCCTCAATGGCGGCCTGGATCAGGTGCTTGATGAAGGCCTCGCCTGCGTATTTGCGGGCGCCCGCACTGGCTTGCAGGATGACGGGTGCGCCGACTTCGTTGGCAGCCGCCATGACCGCCTGGACCTGCTCCAGATTATTGACGTTAAAGGCCGGGATGCCGTAGCCGTTGATGGCGGCGTGGTCCAGCAATTCGCGCATTGAAACAAGAGCCATGATCGTGTCCTTGGAAAGTTGGTAACTGATTGGTAACTGGGTCCAATTTTAGCGACAAGGCCGGCTTCAAACTGAATGCGCCGGCCCAGGTGACCTTAAAGCCAGCGTCTTGCTTCGACTCTGCCACCATCCACCTCGTCCGTCAAAACATGGCGCGCTGATCCTTACGCGACCCGGCAGATCTTCAGCATGTTCGTGCCACCGGGGGCGCCCATGGGTTCGCCGCAGGTGATGGCGTAGATGTCGCCGCTTTGCACAATGCCACGGGACTTCAGGTGGTTTTCCGCCTCGGTCAGCGCCGTGTCGCGGTCGGCGCTGGTGTCCACAAACAAGGGGCGCACATTGCGGTACAGCGCCATTTTGCGTTGGGTCGCCACCTTGGAGGTGAGCGCGTAGATCGGCACCTGGATCAAGTGACGGCTCATCCACAAGGCCGTGGAGCCGCTGTCTGTCATGGCCACAATGGCTTTGACGCCCAGATGGTGGGCCGTGAAGAGCGCCCCCATGGCAATGGACTGGTCAATGCGCTGAAAGGTCTTGCCGGTGAAATCGGCCTCTAACTTGTAGTTCTCGTGCTGCTCCGCCACGTGGCAGATGTTGGCCATCTCGATCACGGTTTCCAGCGGGTATTTGCCCGCAGCGGTCTCGGCCGACAGCATCACGGCATCCGTCCCGTCCAGCACGGCATTGGCCACGTCGCTGACCTCGGCGCGGGTGGGCACCGGGTTGGTGATCATGGACTCCATCATCTGGGTGGCGGTGATCACGACTTTGTCGTGCTCTCGGGCGAGCTTGATCATGCGTTTTTGCAGCGCGGGCACGGCGGCATTGCCCACCTCGACTGCCAGGTCGCCGCGGGCCACCATGATGCCGTCGCTGGCGAGCAAAATTTCTTCAAGGCGGGGAATAGCCTCGGCGCGCTCGATCTTGGCGATCAACCCGGGCTTGTGCCCGTACTCGGCGGCTGCCACGTTGCACAACTGGCGCGCCATTTCCATGTCGGTTGCATTCTTGGGAAAGCTCACCGCCACATAGTCGGCCTGGAAACTCATGGCCGTGCGGATGTCATCCATGTCCTTGCCGGTCAGCGCCGGCGCCGTCAAGCCGCCGCCCTGCTTGTTGATGCCTTTGTTGTTGGACAACTCGCCACCCATTTTGACGGTGGTGAAGACCTGCTCGCCTTTGACCCGGTCCACCGTGATGACGATCAGACCGTCGTTGAGCAAAAGCACATCGCCGGCCTTGACCTCGCGCGGCAGCGCCTTGTAATCCAACCCCACCGCGTCGATGTCACCCAACTCGGTGCGAGCCGCGTCCAGCACAAAGGCTTGGCCGGGCTGCAGCATGACTTTACCGTCGGCAAACTTGCCGACACGAATCTTGGGGCCTTGCAGGTCGGCCATGATGGCGACCTCCCTGCCGACCCGACTGGCCACCTCGCGCACCATGCGCGCCCGGTCAATATGATCTTGCGCCTTGCCATGGCTGAAGTTCAGGCGCACCACATTGACGCCGGCCCGGATCAACTGCTCCAGCAAAGCAGGATCGCTGGTGGCGGGGCCAAGGGTGGCGACGATTTTGGTGGCGCGACGGGTCATGCGGGAGTCTCCTTTGGGTTATAGGCTTTGATTTTTACATGGAAGCAGTTACACACCCACGTCAATATCGCGAGCGCACCACACCTGCTGCACCAGCGCCAGCGCGCTGCTCAAGCACTTGGCGGCAAGAGGGCTTTATCCATTATCATGAGTTGATTCTCAAACCATCGCTGCTCCTTAACATGTTTTACGACGATGCTTCGATAGCCTCACTGCTTGACAGTTCGCCTGTCAAACCCAAGCTGCTGGTGGTGGATGATCAGCCCATCAATATTCAGGTGATGAACCAGATTTTCTCAGCTGAATTTCAGGTTTTTATGGCGACCAGTGGCGCCCAGGCGCTGACGTTCTGCCAGAACAACCCCCCTGATCTGGTGCTGCTGGATGTGGTGATGCCGGGTATGGACGGGTTTGAGGTCTGCACCCGACTGCACAAGGACGAGGCCACCCGCAACATACCCGTGATTTTTGTCACCGCCCACAGCGATGCGGCGCAGGAGACCCGGGGCCTGGAGGCCGGGGCGGTGGACTTCATCAGCAAGCCGGTCAACCCGGCTGTGGTTCGGGCTCGCGTCAAGACCCACCTCACCTTGAAGCTGCAATCAGATTTGATGCGCAAGCTGGTATTCATGGATGGGCTGACCGGTGTCTATAACCGCCGCTATTTCGACAAGCAACTGGCCATGGAGACGGCGCGGGCACTGCGTAACCAGTCACCGTTGTCTCTGATCATGCTGGATGTAGACTTTTTCAAGCGTTTTAACGACCATTACGGGCACCAGGCGGGCGATGATTGTCTGCGCCAGATTGCTGCAACCTTGAAGGCCAGTTTGCGTCGGCCGGCTGACCTGGTGGCCCGCTACGGCGGAGAAGAATTTGCGTGCATTCTTCCTGAAACCGACTTCAATGACGCGATGGCTATTGCGCGCGAGCTGGAACAACAGGTCAGAAATCAAGGCATTGCACACGTTTACTCTGAAACAGCGCCTGTTGTCACCATCAGCCTGGGCGTCGCAGGACGCTATGCAAGCACGCCGGGCGACGCCGACGCCCTGCTGGCGGCTGCCGATGCGCAGCTCTATAGAGCCAAAAATGCAGGGCGGGGCCGCGTTTGCTGCGACGCCCTGAAACCGGCTTGATTCGACGAAAAGTCCCATGATCGATTGGCGACCGCGCAGCCTGGAGCGTCAGCTGATGCTGCTGACTGCGCTGTGCGTCGTGGCCTCCATTTTGGGCTTTGGCGCCTACACCGCCAAACAGCAAACCGATCTGGTGCGCGCCACCGTCAAGGCGCAGATGGCGGCTCTGGCACAAAACCTGGCAACGATCAACGCCCATTTCATCACCACCAACGATCTGGCCAGCATTGAGGCCATCGCCATTCAGACTGCCACCGTTCCCGGCATTTTTTCGGTGCTGGTTACGGACACTGCGGGCAAGCCGCTAAGCGAGGTGGTCAACCAGAATGGCCTTTGGTCGCCGCGCTTCAACACCAGCAAAGTACGCCTGCCAGCCGAGCTAAAGCCCAGCACCTACATTGAAGAGCACAGCGCAAGTGCTGCACAGCGGGACTTTCTGGCCGGGAATGCCGGAATAATTACCGCTTGGCACCCGGTGTCGGATGGCAGCGCGTTGGGCTGGGTCAGGGTGAGCTACCGGCTGGACAGCTTTGAGCAAACTGCCCGCGCCATTTGGGCCCAGGCTCTGCTGGTGATTGCGATGGCCAGTGTCGCCACCTTGGTCTTGCTGGCGTTGCTGCTGCGTCCGCCCATGCGGGCCCTGCGCGAAGCCACTCAATTTGCGGCCGAGCTGGACCAGACGCTGGGCGCCAAACTTCCGGTGTCGAGCCGGGCCACGGAAATTCAGGCGCTGGGGCAGGCCCTGAATGTCGTGTCCCAGCGTTTGTTCACCCAAAACAACGACTTGGCCAACCAGAAGTTTGCTTTGGACCAGCACGCCATTGTGAGCATCACCGACCTGGACGGCAACATCACCTACGCCAACCAGCGGTTTTGCGAGGTCAGCGGCTACTCTCATTCAGAGCTGGTCGGCCAGAACCACCGCCTGATCAGCTCCGGCCTGCACACAAGCGCCTTTTTTGAGTCCTTGTGGGACACGATTGCGCGCGGCGAGGTCTGGAACGGCGAGGTCAGAAACCGCCGCAAGGACGGCACTTATTACTGGGTATCAGCCACGATTTTGCCGCTGCTGGGCACTGACGGACTGCCCCAGCAATACATCGGCATTCGCACCGACATCACGGCCAACAAGGCGCTCGAACACTCTCTGCAGGAAGCCAAAACCAACGCAGAAATAGCCACCCTGGCCAAAAGTCAATTTCTGGCCAACATGAGCCATGAAATCCGCACCCCAATGAATGCCATTTTGGGCATGCTCAAGCTACTGAACAACACCGAGTTGACACCGCGCCAGCTGGATTACGCCAGCAAGACAGAGAGCGCCGCCACATCGCTGCTGGGCCTGCTCAACGACATTCTGGACTTCTCCAAAATTGACGCAGGAAAAATGACGCTGGATTTCCAGCCCTTTCACATTGACCGTCTAATGCGGGACCTTTCTGTCATCCTGTCAACCAATGTGGACCGGAAGCCGGTGGAAGTGCTCTTCGACATTGACCCCGCCACGCCCAAGGTTGCCCTGGGCGATCCCATGCGCCTGCAACAGGTGCTGATTAACCTGGCTGGCAACGCCATCAAGTTCACTTCTAAGGGCGAAGTGCTGGTTCAGATCAAAGTGCTGGACCAGACGGCCAAGGGAACGACCTTGGGCTTCTCGGTGTCCGACAGCGGCATTGGCATTGCCCCGGAAAACCAGCGCCATATTTTTGACGGGTTCTCGCAGGCCGAGGCGTCCACCACCCGCCGATTTGGTGGCACAGGGCTGGGGCTGTCCATCAGCAAGCGCCTGGTTCAGCTGATGGGCGGCAACCTCGCGGTCGACAGCCAACCCGGGCTGGGCAGCACTTTTCATTTCGCCTTGACCCTGGCCGTTGCCCCGGCGCTGCCTCTGGACCCGACTGATGCCGAGCTGGTGCCACTGCGCCTGGCCAGCCCGCTGCGGGTACTGGTGGTCGACGACCACCCCCATGCGCGCGAAATTCTGGCTGCCATGGCAAGGTCCTGGGGCTGGCAGGTGGATGTGGCAGACGACGGTGCCCAGTCCCTCGCACTGGTCAGCGCCTGTGCCCAGGCCGACCAGCCAGGGTACCAAGCGATTTTTATGGATTGGCAAATGCCGGACATGGACGGCTGGGAGACCTGCCTGCGCATCCGCCAGATCATGGGCACACAGGCCACACCGCTGATCGTCATGGTGACTGCCCACGGCCTTGAAATGCTCTCGCTGCGCACGCCAGAGGAGCAAGCACAAGTGAATGGGTTTTTGGTCAAGCCTGTCACCGCCTCCATGCTGTTTGATGCCGTGGCCGATGCGCGCGCCGAGCAAAATGCGGTTCTGTTGTCGCCGCCCGCCGTCTCGCGCCAGCAGGCGCGCCCGCTGGCCGGCCTGCGTCTGCTGGTGGTAGAGGACAACCTGATTAACCAACAGGTGGCGCAGGAACTTTTGAGCGCGCAGGGCGCGCTGGTGACCTTGGCGGTCAATGGCCAGCTCGGCGTGGAAGCCGTCGCCCACGCGCAACCCATGTTTGACGCGGTGCTGATGGACCTGCAAATGCCGGTGATGGACGGTTTCAGTGCCACACGCAAAATTCGTACCGAATTGGGCCTGACCGAACTGCCCATCATTGCCATGACGGCCAACGCCATGGCCAGCGACCG
>JBIIVW010000196.1:0-6314 GCA_044339205.1 Rhodoferax sp.
GCTGACGTCACTAGCGCCATCCGCGCCCAAAACGTGCAAATCTCGGCTGGCGAAATCGGCAGCCTACCCAACGTGGCCGGGCAAGGCATTGCCGCCACGGTCGTCGTCAACGGTCAACTGACCAATCCCGCGCAATTTGGCAACGTGGTGCTGCGCGCCAATACCGACGGCTCCAGCGTGCGCCTCAAGGATGTGGCCCGCATCGAACTGGGGGCGCAGGCCTACGCCACCTCGGCCCGCCTGAACGGCAAGCCCTCCACCGGCATCGGCGTGCAGCTGTCACCCAGCGGCAATGCCCTGGCTACGGCCAAGGCGGTGCGCGTGAAGATGCAGGAGTTGGAGAAGTTCTTCCCTCCCGGCATGAGCTGGACGATTCCGTATGACAGCTCACGCTTTATTGATATTTCCATCAAACAAGTGGCCGTCACGCTGGTGGAAGCGATTGCACTGGTGTTTCTGGTGATGTTCCTGTTCTTGCAGAACTGGCGCTACACCATCATTCCCACCCTGGTGGTGCCGGTGGCGCTTTTGGGCACCTTTGCCACGCTGCTGGCGATGGGTTTTTCCATCAACGTGCTGACCATGTTTGCCATGGTGCTGGTGATTGGTATCGTGGTGGATGACGCGATTGTGGTGGTCGAGAACGTCGAGCGCATCATGAGCGAAGAAGGCCTCTCGCCGCTGGAAGCCACCCGCAAAGCCATGACCCAGATCTCGGGCGCCATCATTGGCGTGACCGTGGTGCTGATCTCGGTGTTTGTGCCCTTGGCGTTTTTCAGCGGATCGGTGGGCAATATTTACCGCCAGTTTGCAGCAGTCATGGGCGTGTCCATTGCGTTCTCGGCCTTTCTGGCGCTGTCGCTCACCCCGGCCTTGTGCGCCACCTTGCTCAAGCCGGTGGAAGCGGGCCATCACCACGCCAAGACCGGCTTCTTTGGCTGGTTCAATCGCGGGTTCTCCAGTACCGCCAAAGGCTACGAGCGGGGTGTCGCCAAGCTGCTGCCCCGAGCCGGCCGCTACATGGTGATTTACCTTGCCATCGTTGCCGGCGCGGTCGTGGTGTACATGCGCTTGCCGGCCTCTTTTCTGCCCAACGAAGACCAGGGCACCATGCTGGTCAATGTGCAACTGCCCCCCGGCGCCACGCAAGAGCGCACGCTGGATGTCATGCAACAAGTTGAAGGCTTCATGCTCAAGCAGCCTGAGGTGCAAAGCATGGTCAGCGTGCTGGGCTTCAGCTTCTCGGGCCAAGGCCAAAACGCCGCACTGGCGTTTGTCACCCTCAAGGACTGGGACGAGCGCAGCGGCGCTGGCAGCAGTGCCGAGGCGCTGGCAGGCCGCGCATTTGGCGGGCTGGCTGGCATTCGTGATGCCTTCATCTTCCCGCTGAGCCCGCCGCCCATTCCCGAGTTGGGGTCCTCGTCGGGCTTCAGCTTGCGGTTGCAAGACCGCGCCGGCCTGGGCCGCGACGCCTTGCTGGCCGCGCGGGGCCAGTTGCTGGGCATGGCGGCCAAGAGCAAAGTGCTGACCCAGGTTCGACCAGACGGCCTGGAAGACGCACCGCAGCTGCAACTTGATATTGACCGCGACAAGGCCAGTTCGTTGGGCGTGAGTTATGACGCCATCAGCGGCGCCATCGGAACGGCCCTGGGGTCTGCTTATGTGAACGACTTCCCCAACGCAGGGCGCCTGCAGCGCGTGGTGGTGCAAGCCGATGCGCCAGCGCGCATGCAGCCAGACGACCTGCTCCAACTCAATGTGCTCAACAACAAAGGCCAGGCCGTGCCCCTGTCAGCCTTCACCACCACCCGCTGGGTGACCGGTGCGATGCAGACCGTGCGCTACAACGGCTACCCCGCCATGCGCATCAGTGGCAGTGCCGCCCCCGGCTACAGCACGGGCGCCGCACTCGCAGAGATGGAGCAGCTGGCCGCGCAATTGCCACCGGGCTTTGGCTTTGAGTGGACAGGCCAGTCCCGTGAAGAAAAGCTGGCGGGCTCGCAAGCCATCATCTTGTATGGCTTTGCGATTCTTTCGGTGTTTTTGTGTCTCGCGGCGTTGTACGAGAGCTGGACCATCCCGTTGTCGGTGGTGCTGGTGGTGCCGCTCGGTGTGCTGGGCGTGCTGCTCTCGACCCTGCTGCGTGGTTACTCCAACGACGTGTATTTTCAGGTCGGCTTGATCACCATCATCGGGCTCTCAGCCAAGAACGCCATCTTGATCATCGAGTTTGCCAAGGATCTGCAGGCCCAGGGCAAGAGCGTGGTGGCCTCGGCGCTGGAGGCAGCGCACCTGCGCTTCAGGCCCATCGTGATGACTTCGCTGGCATTCACACTGGGCGTGTTGCCCCTGGCCATTGCCACCGGCGCGGGCTCGGCCAGCCAGCGGGCCATTGGCACTGGCGTGATTGGCGGCATCCTGACAGGCACGGCGCTGGCTGTGGTGTTTGTCCCGATCTTCTTTGTGGTGGTGCGCACGCTGTTCAAGGACAGCACGCGCCAAGCTGCCTTGCACGCCACGCAAGCAGAGCACACGGGCTTGCGTCCCCATGACTAAGAACCCTACACACCCGAGTCTCACCATGCTGTTTTTCAAGCGAACCCTGCCCGCCATAGCAGCGGCGGCTACCCTGGCCGGCTGCTCGATGATGCCGATTTACGAGCGCCCGACGGCCCCTATTGCCGCCAACTGGCCCGGCGCGACCCCGGGCAATGCCAGCTCGCCCACCACCGAGGTGGCGTGGCAAGACTTCTTTGCCGACCCCACGCTCAAATCACTCATCGATATCGCCATGCTGAACAACCGCGACCTGCGCGTGGCCGTGCTCAACATCGAGCAGGCGCGCGCGCAACTGGGCATCAAGCGCGCAGACCAGTTCCCCAGTCTCAACGCTGCCGCCACCGGCTCACGCATGCCCACCAGCGCAGGCGGCATCAGCAGCGCCTACACGGCAGGCTTGCTGGTCACGGCGTATGAGATTGACTTCTTTGGCCGTGTCGCCAGCCTCAAGGAACAGGCCCTGGCCCAATACCTGGCGACCACCGAGGGCCGCAACACCGCCCAGATCAGCCTGATGGCCACCGTGGCCCAAACCTGGCTGGGTCTGCTGGCCGACGAAGAGCTGCTGGCACTGACCCGCCAGACGCTGGACACCCGCGAGTCGTCGTTCAAACTGGTGCAACTGCGCTTTGACAACGGCGCCTCGTCCGAGCTGGACCTGCGCCTGTCGCAGTCGCTGGTGGAGGCTGCCCGGGTCACGCTGGCGCAGCAACAGCGCCAGCGCGCACTGGATGAAAACGCCTTGGCGCTATTGCTGGGGCAAGCCTTGCCGCCCGAGGCGCTCGCCCGCCTGACGACGCCACGCTTGAGCGCACTGCGCCTGCCCGAACTGCCCAGTAGTCTGCCATCTGACTTGCTAACCCGCCGCCCCGACATCCGGCAGGCCGAGCAACAGCTGATTGCTGCCAACGCCAACATCGGTGCGGCCCGCGCGGCCTTTTTTCCACGCATTTCGCTCACGGCCGGTATCGGCTCGGCCAGCAGCGCCCTGGACGGCTTGCTCAAAGGCGGCTCCTGGGGCTTTACCCTGGCGCCGCAATTGCTGCTGCCGATCTTTGACGCCGGGCGCAACCAGGCCGGGCTGGATTCGTCCACAGCGGGCCGCGCCATTGCAGTCGCACAATACGAGAAAGCCATTCAAAGCGCCTTTCGTGAAGTGGCTGACGCCCTGGCCGGACGCGACACCCTCGCGCGCCAACTGCAGGCCACTGAAAACCAGCTGCAGAGTGAATCCACCCGCTTGCGCCTGACCAACTTGCGCCTGGAAAATGGCGCTGCGAGCCAGCTGGAATCACTGGATGCGCAGCGCTCGCTGTTTGGCGTACAACAGGCACTGGTGCAAACCCGGCTGGCCTATTTGCAGAATCAGGTGGTCTTGTTCAAGACGCTGGGGGGTGGGGCGTTGGAGCCGGGCGCACCGCTGTAAATTTGGCTCACCCCTTGCTATACTACAAAATAATAAAAGGTAGTATAGATGTCACTCCATAAAGAATTTGCACTGGCCACCCAAACCGCTTTTGCAGGCCTGGATGTGGCAGCGCGGCAAGCTGACCTCACGCGCAGCATTGCCGACGTACCTGGCGGGTTTGCCAAAAAAACAGTGACCGGACGGGACTATTGGTATTACCAAATCAAAACGCCCGAGGGCCGCTTGCAGCAATCTTATGTGGGGCCAGATGACGAAGCTACCCGGCTCTTGATCCAACGTCATGGTGACCCTGCCGCAAAACAAGCCAAGCAGCATCTTGTTCGTTTGACCCGGGCGGCAATCGAGCTCGGTGGTGCAGAAATCCCGTTCAAGCACGCCAAGGTGATCGGGCGACTGGCGGACAGCGGTTTGTTCTCCGCGGGCGGCATTCTGGTAGGAACGCATGCGTTTTTGGCTTATCAAAACTTGTTCGGAGTGGCGTGGGCAAGTGGCGCTGCCACGCTGGATTTGGACTTTGTCCACGCGGGCCGCAATGTGTCTTTGGCCTTGCCAGAAAATTTGACCATTGACTCGACGGCTGCTATCGACTCCTTGCAAATGGGGTTCATCCCCAATAACAACAAAACATCGTTCAAAAAGTCGGATGAACCCGACTTTGATCTGGACTTTTTAACCTCCAGAGGTCGCACGCAGGACGTGCCGATTCACATCGCCCGGTTGGGGCTCACGATGCAGCCCCTGCGCTTCATGGAGTTGTCTCTGGAGGATCCCATGCGATGCACTTTGCTGGCAAGAAACGGCCCTATAGTGGTCAATATGCCGCGGCCGCAACGGTATGCTCTGCACAAGCTGTTGGTGTACGGTGAGCGGCCCCAGGAACAGCGGACCAAAGCCAATAAAGATCTGATGCAAGCCGCTGCGTTAATCGACTATTTACTCACCCATGATCCTGTAGAGATCGGCCAGTTGTGGATCGCCGTCAGTGATCGCGGACCGGGCTGGCGGCGTCGCCTTGATCAAGGCTTCAAGGCACTGCTTGCCACGCATTCGGGGTGTGATTTCGACATTCGGCTCAAGGCGGCCATCCAACGGGCATCAGAAGAATGACTGTGCACATTTGCGCTGCAAGCCCACCAAACGAATGGCACGTTTCTTGCAAAAATTTGTGCATGAACGAAGCCTTGCGAATTGTTGTTGTCGCCCCCGATTTGGTCATTGAGGACCAGGAAGATGAGCACGCCATCAGTCAGGCCGAGCGCTCGCGCAGCCTGCGCATTGGCTTGCTGACCAACGGCTTCAACCTGATTGCCACGTTGCCCGCCGACGTGTTTTTGACCGAGCGCCTGGCGCAGCTGCAGCCCGACATGATCATTGTGGACGCTGAGAGCGACGCCCGTGACGCGCTGGAACACGTGGTGATGGCCACGCGCGACGCGCGCCGTCCCATCGTCATGTTCACCAACGACGACGACACCCGCCACGTGAAAGACGCGGTAGCCGCAGGCGTGTCGGCTTACATCGTGGCGGGCTTGTCGGCCGAGCGCATCCGCCCCATTCTGGACGTGGCGCTGGCCCGCTTTCAGCATGAGCAATCGCTGCGCCAGGAACTGGCCGAGACCAAAACCGAGTTAAACGAACTCAGCGCCGCCATGAAAGACCGCAAAGTCATCGACCGGGCCAAAACCCTGCTGATGGAGCGCCAGCAGATGACTGAACCTGCCGCCTACGCCCGGCTGCGCAAGGCGGCAATGGACAAGAACCTCAAGCTTGTGGAGGTTGCGCAGCGCATGCTGGACGTGGCGGATCTGCTGGGGTGAACAACCGCAGGGTGATCCCAGCGCAACCCTGGAATGCGAAATGCGCCTTGATTTGGTGCAGTGCACCAAATCAAGGCAAAATCAAGCCCAAGGGCTTGAATTTATGCTATTTAAGCCAGTAGCCGGCGTATCAATTGGAATTTACAGATAAATTCAATAGCAAATTAGGACCTGTGGTGTGCTGGCAACCGGTCTGTGAGGGAGTCAAAATACGCTGAACAAGCGACTGCGCAGAACGGTGATTTGCACCCTGCCACCCGCTTTCAAATCGTCTTTCACCTGACGTCATTCAATTCATTTTGTGAAATCAAAGTTGAACAAAAGTCAATTTTTGTTAAACTTTGAAGCATGCCAAAAATCGCTTCAGCGCTGGAAACTTTGCCGCCCGCCGCCACAGCGGCCTTGCACAGGCTCGGTGCCGATCTGGCCACTGCACGCAAACGGCGCCGGCAATCGCTGCGCGCCTGGGCTGCACGGCTTGATGTGTCGGTGCCCACCCTGATGAAAAT
>JBIIVW010000042.1:0-20991 GCA_044339205.1 Rhodoferax sp.
GGTGAAGGAGAAGTTCGTGCATGAAGACCTGTTGTTGAACCGCGTGGGCCATGATTTTTGGCCCTCTTGCGGTTACCGCCTGCTGGAGCAGGACGCCGATGGCCACCTGGTGGTGACCGATGCGTTTTTGCGCTACTTGCTGGAGCGCCCCGAGCTGGCGCCCATTGCCTCGTCGTGCCCCGCCGAAATCGCGCTGCACGACCAACTGCTGGAGACGCCGCGCGCAGAGATTGCGCCCGCCGCACTCAAAGCCCTGCAAGACACCGATGCGGCTGACAACTACGCCGTGTGGCTGCGTTTCAGGGCCCGCATGCTGGCCGCGCCCACGCTGGAGGGCAGCTACATGGCGCTGTTTCAGGGCGAGGGGGTGGATGTGGCGCCGGTGTTTGTGCACCAGCTCACCCAGATCTTTTTGCGCCACGTGTTGGGCGAGAAGGCCAGCGCCCTGGAGGCGCGCATGGCCGAGATGCTGTTTCGCACCCAAAAAATCTCGGTGCTCAAGGATGGCGCTGTCATGGCAGCGGATGATGAAACCGTGGAGCGCCACGCGCTTTCGGGCGGCTTTGGCAGCCTGGGCGAGCTGCTCAAACAGGGCGGCGCGCCGCTGCGCAGTGTGGATCTGGACGTGCTGGGGGATGACAACGAGGCGGTGTATTGGCCGCGCAACGAGTTTCATGACCTGGTGGTCAGCCTCAACCACGGCCAACCGGCACTGCAGGCCCTGTGCCGGGTGCTGGAGCGCTGGATTGCGCACTTTTTGAGCCTGGAGGTGAAGATTCAGACCGACCGCGAGATTGTGGACGAGCACTGGGTCTGGCATGTGGGCCTGGACGCGCAGGCCAGCGCGATTTTGAATGATCTCTACACCGGGGCCGAGGTGGGGGAAGACCGCACGCAGCGCCTGATGTGCCTGTTCAGGCTGGAATTTGTCAACCCCTCCGACATGCGCGCCGAGGTGGCAGGGCGGCCGGTGTATCTGGCCATGGCGATGGACGAGAATGGTCGGCTCAAGCTCAAGCCGCAAAATTTGTTGTTGAACTTGCCGACCGCCCGGCGCTCATAACCAGCGTCAACGTCAATTTGCACGTTCTTTGCGCGTTGGCGCACAGGGTGCTGTTTTTGAATCAGGCAAGATCAGGCCCTACCCCAAAGATCAATAGTCAGTAAATAACCAAGAGGGCCGTATGGTTCCACATCTCGTTACTGCCCTTACCGGCCCCATCAATGAACTGGAGCAGCGCGTGCTGGACTCCATGCCCGCCATCGAACGCTGGTTTCGGCTGGAGTGGATGGAGCACACACCCCCGTTTTACAGCGCGGTGGATGTTCGTAATGCTGGCTTCAAGCTCGCACCCGTCGACACCAACCTGTACCCCGCGGGCTGGAACAACCTCACCGCCGAGATGCTGCCCCTGGCCGTGCAGGCCGCCATGGCCGCCATCGAGAAGATCTGCCCCGAGGCCCGCAACCTGCTGTTGATCCCCGAAAACCGGGCCACCGACACCTTTTACCTCTCCAGCCTGGCCCAGTTGCGCACTATTTTTCACATGGCTGGACTCAATGTGCGCATTGGCTCGATTGATCCCGCCATCAAGAAGAGCACCACCGTGGAGTTGCCCAATGGGGACTCCGTGACGCTGGAGCCGGTGATTCGCAGCAAGCGCCGTCTGGGGGTCAAAGACTTTGACCCCTGCACGATTTTGATGAACAACGACCTGTTTGCCGGCGTGCCCGGCATTCTGGAAGACATTCATGAGCAGTATTTGCTGCCGCCTTTGCACGCGGGCTGGGCCACCCGGCGCAAAAGCATGCATTTCAAGTGCTACGAGGAGGTGTCCAAGCGCCTGGGCAAGCTGCTGGGCGTAGACCCCTGGCTGATCAATCCGATGTACGGCAAATGCGGTGAAGTCAACCTGGCCGAAGGCACGGGCATGGACTGCCTGAGCACCAATGTCGATGCCTTGCTGACCAAGGTTCGACGCAAGTACAAGGAATACGGCATCAAGGAGAAGCCGTTTGTGTTGATCAAGGCCGACAACGGCTCGCACGGCATGGGCATCGTGACGGTGCGCGATGTGAAGGACCTGGACGACGTGCGGCTCAAGGCACAGGCCATGGCAGGCGCTGCCGGCGGTGCCCAGCCATCGTGCGACATTCTGGTTCAGGAAGGCGTGCTGACCAAAGAGCGCATGAACGACGCGGTGGCCGAACCCGTGGTGTACATGATGGACCGCTACGTGGTGGGCGGCTTTTACCGCATTCACGCTGACCGGGGCATGGACGAAAACCTCAATGTGCCCGGCTCCAGCTATGTGCCGCTGGCCTTTGAGCAAAGCACGCGCTTGCCCCAGCCGGGCGTCAAGCCCGGTGCCAGTGCCCCCAACCGCTTCTATATGTATGGGGTCATTGGTCGCCTGGCCATGCTGGCCGCCAGCTATGAGCTCGAAGCCACCGACCCCGACGCCGAGGTGTACGAGTAAGCGGGCGTCACGCGGGTACGTGCAGGGTCTGGCAGTTGCTGCACTGCAACACCAGCCCGGATTTTTGGGCGCGACCTGAGCGAACTCCGGATCTGACGCGCCCGCTGGCGCACAATGGCGTTCCCAAATCATACGGAACCCTGGCGCACACGCAGCCGGGGTGAACATGTGTCAGCATCCAAATCGTCTTTAACGGCACTCACCCTGGGCGCCATTGGCGTTGTTTACGGCGATATCGGGACCAGCGTCCTGTATGCGATGAAGGAGGTGTTTGGCTCAGGCCACGTCCCCTTCACTTCAGACAATGTAATGGGCATCTTGTCCATCTTCTTCTGGACGCTCACCGTCATCATCTCGCTGAAGTACGTCACCTTGGTGCTGCGCGCCGACAACAACGGCGAGGGCGGCCTGGTGGCCATGCTGGCGCTGGCCTCCCAGTCGGTCAAGGACAAACCGGCGTTGCGGCGCGTGTTGCTGGTGGTGGGCATCTTTGGCACCTGCCTGTTTTACGGCGATGGGGTGATTACCCCGGCCATTTCGGTGCTCTCGGCGGTGGAGGGCCTGGAGGTGGTGTCCCCCGCGTTCAAAAAAGCGGTGATTCCGCTCACCCTGGTGATTTTGTTTTGCCTGTTTTTGGTGCAAAAGCGCGGTACAGCGGGCATTGGCAAGTTCTTTGGCCCCATTACCGTGGTGTGGTTTCTGGTCCTTGCCGCGCTGGGCCTGTCGCACATCGTTGAGAACCCGGCCATTTTGTGGGCCATGAGCCCGCACTACGCACTGGGCTTCATGTGGAGCAACCCGGGCACGACCTTCATCATTTTGGGTGCCGTGGTCTTGTGCGTGACCGGTGGTGAGGCGCTGTATGCGGACCTGGGTCACTTTGGCAAGAAGCCGATTCGCCTGGCCTGGTTTTCCATCGTCATGCCGTCGCTTACGCTCAATTACTTTGGTCAGGGTGCCTTGCTGCTGACCAACCCCGAGGCGGTGAAGAACCCTTTCTTCATGATGGCGCCGGACTGGGCGCTGATCCCGCTGGTGTGTCTGGCCACCATGGCCACGGTCATTGCCTCGCAGGCCCTGATCACCGGCGCCTTCAGCGTGACCAAACAGGTCATTCAGCTCGGCTATCTGCCGCGCCTGCAGGTGTTTCACACCAGCGTCAAGGACACCGGGCAGATCTACATGCCGTTTGTCAACTGGGCACTGTTTGTGGCCATCGTGCTGGCGGTGGTGATGTTTCGCTCGTCAAGCAACCTCGCTGCGGCGTATGGCATTGCCGTGACGCTGGACATGTTGATCACCACCGTGCTCACCTTTTTTGTATTGCGCTACAACTGGAATTACCCGTTGGCCCTGTGTCTGGGTGCCACGGGCGTGTTTTTTGCCGTGGACCTGGCGTTTTTTGCCTCCAACATGCTGAAGCTGTTTGATGGGGGCTGGTTCCCGCTCATGATTGGTGGCGCGGTGTTTGTGCTCATGATGACCTGGAAAGACGGCAGACAATTGCTGAACGAAAAGCTGCGCTCGGATGCGATTGACCTGCCCAGCTTTCTGGAGGCGGTGTTTGTGAGCCCGCCCGTGCGAGTGGAGGGAACGGCTGTGTTTTTGACCGCGGAGCCTCTGACCGTGCCCAATGCGCTGCTGCATAACCTCAAGCACAACAAGGTGCTGCATGTCAGCAACCTGTTCGTGACCGTGCGCAACCACGAGGTGCCCTGGATCGGCATGGAGAAGCGCCTGGAGGTGGAGTCCCTGGGGCACGACTGCTGGCAGGTCATCGTGAACTACGGTTTCAAGAACGACCTCAATCTGCCCAAGGCCCTGCAACAAATCAAGGGCCGGGGCTGTGACCTGGACGCCATGACAACCAGTTACTTTTTGTCCCGCGACACGGTGGTGCCGTCCATTGGCGACGGCATGTCGTTCTGGCGCGAAAAGCTGTTTGCTCAAATGCACCATAACGCCAGCGGTGCGGCCGACTTCTTGAAGCTGCCCAATAACTCAGTGGTTGAGCTGGGCTCAAAAATCGAGATCTAGGGGCTGCACGTATGCGGTTTTTCCGGGACTGGAGTGCGTCGACGGTCACCGCCGGCTTTGTGGCCGTGCTGGTGGGTTTCACCAGTTCGGTGGCGATTGTGTTTCAGGCGGCGCTGGCCTTTCAGGCCACGCCCGGGCAAATTGCCTCCTGGATGTGGGCATTGGGCATCGGCATGGGCCTGTGCACCTTGGTGCCCTCGTTGTGGCTGCGCAAACCCGTGATGGTGGCCTGGAGCACGCCGGGGGCTGCCGTGCTGGCCACAGCCGGCTTGGCCGGTGGTTTCAGCATGAGCGAGGCCATTGGCGCCTTCATGGTGTGTGCGGCCCTCATCACCCTGTGCGGGGTGACCGGCTGGTTCGAGCGGGTCATGAACCACTTGCCGCTGGCCATTGCCTCAGGCCTGCTGGCCGGCGTGCTGGCCCGCTTTGGCCTGCAGGCCTTCACCGCCGCGCAAACCAACCTGCCCCTGGTGCTGGTGATGCTGGGTACCTACCTGGTGGGCCGGCGTCTGGTGCCCCGGTACTGCGTGCCGCTCACCTTGCTGTTTGCTATTTTTTATGTGGCACTTGCCCAAGGTTTTAAATGGGCTGGAGGTGGTTTTGAGTTGGCCATGCCGGTATTTGTGGCCCCCAGCTTTACCCTGCAAGCGGCCATCAGTCTGGCGCTGCCCCTGTTTGTGGTGACGATGGCCTCCCAAAACCTGCCGGGCGTGGCGGCCATTCAGGCAGCCGGTTTTGCCCGAGCGCCAGGTCAGCCAAATGGCGAGGGGATTCCCATCTCCGGCATCATCACGCTGACTGGTCTGGCCACGCTGGCGCTGGCACCCTTTGGGGCATTCGCCCTGAATTTGAGCGCCATCACGGCCGCCATTTGCATGGGCCGCGAAGCCCACCCGGACCCGGACCGGCGCTACACGGCGGCCGTGTCCTGCGGGGCGCTGTATGTGGTGATCGGCATTTTTGGTGCGGCCATCACCGGGGCGCTCACGGCGTTTCCCAAAGAACTCATCGCCGCCATCGCCGGTTTGGCCCTGCTGGGCACCATTGGCAGTGCCCTGGCCACCGCCCTGCGGGATGAGCTGCACCGCGAGGCGGCGCTCATCACGTTTCTGGTGACGCTCAGCGGCGTGGTGATTGGCGGGGTAGGATCGGCCTTTTGGGGTGTGGTGGCGGGCGCGCTGGCGCTCTTGGTGCAGCAGGTGGGAAAGTCCCGCTTTGCACCGCCCCGGCCCTGACGCTTTTCCCTATTCTCATTGACCATGCACATTCTCTTTATTGCCGACCCGCTGGAATCCTTCAAGATCTACAAGGACACCACGTTTTCCATGATGCGCGAAGCCCAGCGGCGCGGGCATACCCTGTCGGTGTGCGAGCCCAAAGACATCATGTGGGTCCGTGGCAGCCCGGTCACGGCCTTTGTGCGTGACATCACCCTGACCGGTCACCCCGATGACTGGTTTGTGGCAAAGCAGCAAAAGCCTGACGAGCGCCCTCAGCCTTTAAAAGATTTCTGCGCGGTGGTGATGCGCAAGGACCCGCCGTTTGACTCCGAATTTTTCTACGCCACCCATTTGCTGGAGCAGGCAGAGCGCGAAGGTGCCCGGGTCTTCAACAAGCCGCGTGCGCTGCGCGACCACCCGGAGAAGCTCGCCATTCTGGAGTTCCCCGAGTTCATTGGCCCCACCCTGGTGACGCGGGATGCGGCGGACATTCGCCGGTTTCATGCCGAGCACCGCGACATCATCCTGAAGCCGCTGGACGGCATGGGCGGCGCGGGTATCTTCAGGGTTAAGGACGACGGGCTGAACCTGGGCAGCATCATCGAGACGCTGAACAAGGAGGGCGCCCAGACCGTGATGGTGCAGAAGTTTCTGCCCGCCATCAGCGAGGGCGACAAGCGCGTGCTGGTGATTGGTGGCCAACCCGTGCCCTTCAGCCTGGCGCGCATTCCGCAGGGCGGCGAAGTGCGTGGCAATCTGGCCGCCGGTGGCAAGGGCGTGGCCCAGCCGTTAACCGAGCGTGACCGCTTCATTGCCGAGTCATTGGGCCCGATTTTGTTCAGCCGGGGCCTGCTGCTGGTGGGTCTGGACGTGATTGGCGACAGCCTGACCGAGATCAACGTGACCAGCCCGACGTGCTTTCAGGAAATCTTTGACCAGACCGGCTTTGATGTGGCCGCCATGTTTGTGCACGCCCTGGAGCAGGCGCTCAAAGACTGAGGCGGGAGGTGGCTTGGCGTGGGGGCTGTGGATCGGTACAACCCGCCACCGCACCTTCCACAAACACCTTCAATTCGCCCGGGGCCATGGCCACCCAGTTCTCGTTGGAGGTCAATGGCTCGGTCACCACAATGACCAGCCGGTCCTGCAGGCCGTTAAGCGTGGACAGGTCCACACTCACGTCTTCGTCTTTCATGTGCACTTGCGTGAACGGGTAGCTGCGCAGCACATAGTGCAGCTTGGTGCTGGCGTGCGCCCACAGGGCCTGGCCATTGCTCAGCAAGAAATTGAAGGTGCCGTGGCTGGCAATCTGCGGCACCAGTTCCCGCAGGGTGTGGGTCAGTTCCTCGACCGAGGGCACGCCGGCGTGCGATTTGTCCAGCTCTTGCAGCAGCCAGCAAAAAGCCAGTTCGCTGTCAGTGCTGCCCACGGGTCTGAAACTGCCGTGCAACTGCGGTGCATAGTTTTTGAGGTCGCCATTGTGGGCAAAGACCCAGTAGCGCCCCCAAAGTTCGCGCACAAACGGGTGGCAGTTCTCCAGTGTGACGGCGCCCACCGTGGCCTTGCGCACATGGGCAATGACGTTGTGGCTCTTGACGGGGTAAGTGCGCAGCATCTTCGCAATGGGGGAGGTGGCTGCACCTTCTTTGTCCACAAAGTAGCGCACACCCTTGCCGGGCTGGTCCGGGGTGGCGCTGTCGCTCTCAAAGAAGGCGATGCCCCAGCCATCTGAATGGTGGTCTGTGCAGCCGCCGCGCTGCGAAAATCCGGTAAAACTCAGCGTCAGGCTGGCGGGCAGTCGGCTGTTCATTCCAAGCAATTGGCACATGGCCCGAGTTTAGGGCAGTGCTTGGCCTAGGAACGGGGTTCGGACCAAAGAATGCCGCCTGTGGCCCAGTTTTCACGGGCAACATCCGTGATCAGGATGTCGACCGAATCGGCGCTTCCGCCCAGCACTTCCACCGTGACGCGGGTGATTTCTTCAACCAGTTTTTTCTTCTGTTCAACCGTGCGACCGGCAAGCATTTCAATATGGTAGGTCGGCATATGTTTTCCTTTGATTAATCGGTAAAAAGTTAAGCATGATAGTCATGGGCGCAAACAATAAGTGTGACGGTCGGCTTACCGTGCGAAAATTAATGATCTAAAGGAATTCACACTCTTGGAACATCGAAAAAAGATTCTTGGAGCCGGGCTGTTCCTCTTGCTCATGGCCTGTGGGAGTCAGGCCCTGACCCTGGGGAGGGTCAGCAGTTCTGCGGTGATCGGCCGATCGCTGGATCTGGGCATTGCGGTGCAAATGGACGCTGGGGAGACAGCTGCCTCCCTGTGTTTTGACGCCGATGTGTTTCACGGTGACTTGCGCCAGGACCCCGGTCGCGTGAAGGTGCTGGTTGAGCCTGCGGCCCAGCCCAACATGCTTAACGTGCGCGTGCTTTCGGCGACCGCTGTCGACGAGCCTGTGGTGACGGTGTACCTGCGAACGGGCTGTGGCCAAAAAACAACCCGTCGGTATGTCTTGCTGGCTGACTTCCCCAGCGATCTTGCTGCCCCCGCAGCGCCGCAAAGCGCTGCGATGGTGTCGCTCCCCAAGGCCGGTGCTGCCCTGGCCCCGGCCGCCGTTGGGGTGGCTGGGTTGCCAGCTTCAGCGGGTGCCGCGGACAAGGTGATCAGCACTCCTCGGGCACCCAAATCAGCCGACCCGCAAAGCACCAGCAACAAGCGTGCAGCAGCAAAGTCGTCTGCGCCAGCCAGCAAAAATGCTGTCGCCAACAGCGTAAGGCCGGTTGAGCGGCTGGCGGGCCAGCCCCGGTTGCAACTGGACCCCCTGGACCTTTTTTCTGATCGCATTGCCAACCTGGACGGCGAAATGACTTTTGAGGCGCCGCCCGACGCACTGGAGAGTATTCAGAAGCTCAAGACCCTGGAGGAGTCGCTGAAAAGTCTGCGCCTTATGGCCTCGAAGAATGAAGCCAGCTTGGGTGACTTGCAGGCTCGGCTGCAGAAAGCGGAGTCAAGCGGTTTTTCGAGTCTGGCCAGCTACGCGCTCATGGGCTTGTCCCTGCTGTGTCTGTCCGCGGTGGCAGTCGCGGTCGTGCTGTGGCGGCGCCAGCGTCAGGCCCAGGGTGGCCAGGAGTGGTGGGGCAATGCTGCTCCGGCTCCACTGGTGCCGGCGGTCAAGAACGTTGCCGAGATCGTGCCACAGGAACAGGCAGCTGACCCGGTGGCGAACCAATGGCACGCCTCGGTCCATTCCCAACCTCGTTCCGCGTCCGGGTTTAGCCCGTCGGAGCTGAAGCGGTCCGGCTTCGGGGTTAATGTCAATATGACCGAGATGTCTGACTCTGCTTTCAGAGACTTCATGCCGACCGGTTCCTTGTCCAGGCAGGCCTCCAAATTGGCTGTTTTACGGACAGCAGATGTCCCGGCGGTGCGGCTTGCGCGCAATCTCAACTCCGATGCGGTGCTCGATATTCGCCTGCAAGCAGAGTTTTTTGTGTCCCTGGGCCAGGCTGAACGGGCCGCGCAGTTGCTAAGGCGGGAGATCAAGGAAAGCGAAGAGGCCAACCCGTTCGTCTACCTTGACTTGCTCGCCCTGTTTCATTCGTTGGGCCTGAAAGGCGAATTCCAGCAGTTACGGGAAAGCTTTGAACTCTTGTTTTGCTGCCGGATTCCGGCGTTCACGTTTTTCAAGAACCGCAGCCTTGACGTGGAGTCTTACCCGGAGGTTCTTTCCCACATTGTGGAAATCTGGTCCACTCCAGGTATTTTTGAATGGCTGGAGAGCTGCATTTTCCAGAACCCCGACAAAACGGGAAGCCCTGGCTTTGATTTGGCGGCTTTTCGCGACCTCTTGTTCTTGCACGCCGTGGCCCGGATTCTGGCTGAGACCCCCGATTCAGAAGACGGTGTGAATCCCAAAGCTTCTGCTGCATCCGTCAGGGCGCAACCGACGCCCTTGCGGCAGGAACTGCCTGAGTTTGAGGCGCTGGACCTGGATTTATCTATCCCGGCTGGTGTGGGTAAAAATGCCTTCAAGCCATCGTCTTCATTGGATGAGCCGCTCTCTTTCTTGAAGCCTTCCCAACTCCAGTTTGACAGCAAGGTCAAGCGACCCTAGCCGGCGCCGACGCCTCTGGCCAGGTCGAGGTGTCGGATAAATTGACAATTTCCCGCGCCAGACGCGCCCCAAAACGATAAAAAGCAATCAAACCAACGACTTGGGTCGACTGGTCCGAAAAATGCTTTGGTTTTTTTGAGGGCAGATATTGACGGGAGGAGTCGCCATGTGGGCGGGTGATCACGATATGGAGCGCGCGGTGAACGAGCTGGCGCAGGTGCTGCCTGAGCCACTGCGTGCGCTCGCCCGCATCGCCTACGACTACCGCTGGTCATGGACCCAGGACGGTGCGGCCATGTTCGAGGCGATTGACCCGCCACGCTGGGCCCGCACCGGCCACAACCCCAGACGGCTGTTGACTGAAACCCACCCCACGATGCTGGCCAGTGCCAGCGCCAACAGCGGGTTTGTGGGTTGGGTCAGCCGCATTGCAGCCGAACTGGCCGCCGACCGGGCCCGCCCCATGGCCCAGGGCGCGCTGACAGCCGCGCATCCGGTGGCCTTTTGTTGTTCGGAGTTTGGCGTGCATGGGTCGCTCCCCATCTATTCCGGTGGCTTGGGGATTCTCGCGGGTGACATTCTCAAAGAAGCGTCTGATCTGGCGCTCCCCCTGGTGGGCGTGGGCCTGATGTACCGCACCGGTTACTTTCATCAGCGCATTGATGTGACGGGTTATCAATATGAATACTGGCTTGATGCGGACCCCGAGCGGCTGCCCTGCGTCCGGGTGACGGGCGCGGACGCACGGCCCGTGACCGTGAGTGTGCCGATTAATGATGAAAACGTGGCGGTGCAGATCTGGCGGGTGGATGTGGGCCGGGTGCCGCTGTATTTGCTGGACACCGATCTGGCGCAAAACAGCCAGGTCGGGCGTTGGGTGACCTCGCGCCTGTACGAGAGCAGCCGGGCGATCCGGCTGGCCCAGTACGCCGTGCTGGGCGTGGGCGGCGTGCGGGCCCTGCGTGCACTCGGCATTGCGCCGGCGGTGTATCACCTCAATGAGGGGCACTCGGCGCTGGGGGTGTTTGAGTTGATGTGCCAGGCCCGGGCCGAGGGGTGGGTGGACGACCCCTGGCGCCGGGTGCGCGAGCAGGTGGTGTTCACGACCCACACGCCGGTGCCTGCCGGCAACGAGACTTACCAGCGCCATGAGGTGCTGGGCATGCTGGGGCGCATCGCCGACCTGGCGGGCGACCGAGAGCAGTTTTTGGCCATGGGGCGGATCGATCCCGGCAACCCCAACCAACCCATGGGCATGGGCGCCCTGGCCTTGCGTGCCAGCCGCCATGCCAACGGCGTGAGCCGGCGCCACGGGGCGGTGGCCCGCGCTATGTGGCAGCCCTTGTTCCCGGGTCGGGCGGTGGCCGATGTACCCATCACGCATGTCACCAATGGAGTTCATATTCCCACCTGGTTGCAGGGGCCCATGCGTGAGCTGCTGGACCGGTATTTGGGCAAGGGCTGGTTGACCCGTGCCGACCAAAGTGCCACCTGGGCGCCGATTCAGGACATTCCGGCGGCTGAGTTGTGGGCGGCGCGGTGCAGTGCGCGCCGGCAACTGGTGGACATGATCACCCGCCGTGCCACCAGCGACCGGCTGCGCCGGGGTGACCCCCTGGACTATGCAGCCGCACCCAACAGCGGCTTTGACCCAGACCGAATCACGATTGGTTTTGCCCGCCGACTGGCTACTTATAAGCGACTGCACCTGGTCGCTCTTTTGCCCGAACGGGCACTGGCCCTGATTGGGGGCAAGAATCCCGTGCAGTTTGTATTTGCCGGCAAGGCTCACCCGGATGACACGGCGGCCAAAGAAGTGGTGCGCCAGGTGTTTACCCTCAAGCGGGCTCCGTCGGTGAGCGGGCGGGCCGCTTTTCTGGAGGACTACGACATTCCCCTGGCAGGTCATTTGGTGTCGGGCTGCGATGTGTGGATCAATGTGCCGCGCCCACCAAACGAGGCCAGCGGCACCAGCGGCATGAAGTCCTGCCTGGGCGGCGGCCTGCAAGTCTCGGTGCTGGATGGCTGGTGGGCCGAGGCCTTTGACGGCACCAATGGCTGGGCCATCAACGGGGACGTGGACCCGAACCTGAGCGAGGCCGCGCAAGACCTGCGCGATGCCCGAGCGCTCTTTGATTTGCTGGAACAGTCGGTGGTGCCCCTGTTTCATGAGCGCGATGCGCAGGGCGTTCCCCAGCGCTGGGTGGCGATGATGCGGCGCAGCCTGATGACCCATGGGCCACAATTTTCTGCCACCCGCATGGTGCGAGAGTACGCCGATTTGATCTACATACCTGACTGACTTGGTCGGCCATCGCGTGGCACACGGTATAAATATAAGCTGGAAATAATTTAATTTGATAAATAAGGGGTCAGTATTTATAGGCAACATCCACTCGAAAAATGGCGCCTCACAGGCGGCCATTTTTGGTGACCGGATTATTTTTCTGGCGATCGGACTCAGTGCCATCGCCAGTTTTATTCTGGGGTTCCAGTTTGTGGATACGGGGTTGGCCATTGGCGCCACCGTGGCGCTGCTGGTGATGGCGGGGCTGGCTTACTCGGGGGCCAAAGGCAGCTCGGTCAGCCGTTATGTGCTTACCTTTGTGCTGGTCAGCCTGGTGGCGTTGCACATCCAGCTGGCGCGGGGCATGTTGGAGTTTCACTTTGGCGTGTTCGTGGCGCTGGCCTTGCTGCTGGTGTACCGGCAGTGGCAAATGATTGTGTTTGGCGCCGCCCTGTTCGCCGTGCACCACGTGATGTTTGATCGTCTTCAGGCGGCCGGCTTTGGCTTGTATTGCCTGACCGAGCCCAACTTCGGGCGGGTGATGTTGCATGCCGTGTACGTTGTTGTTCAGAGCGCTGTGGAGGTTGTGCTGGTGGCGCGGGCTGCCAAAGAGGGTGAAGAGCTGGGCGAGTTGGTGGCAGGGGTCAACCGCACAGACAGCATTGCGCTGGATGTTTCTGCGGTCAGCACGCTGGACGGTAGCTGGCCAGGCGCTCAAGTCCACGCTGGAGCGCATGGATGTGGCCGTATCCGCCGTGCGTGCCGGGGCTTCCAACATCGAGGTGGCCTGTTCCGAGATTGCCAGTGGCAACAACGACCTGAGCGTGCGCACCGAGCAGACCGCCAGCAACCTGCAACGCACCGCCAGCAGCATGGCGCAGCTCACCGGCACGGTGCGTCAATCCGCCGACAACGCCCGCCAGGCCAACCAGTTGGCCCTGAACGCCAGCACGGTGGCCGTGCAGGGCGGCGAGGTGGTGGAGACCATGAAGGGCATCAACGAGTCCTCGCGCAAGATCTCGGACATCATCAGTGTGATTGACGGCATTGCCTTTCAGACCAACATCCTGGCGCTCAATGCGGCGGTGGAAGCCGCCCGGGCTGGCGAGCAGGGCCGCGGCTTTGCAGTGGTGGCCAGCGAGGTGCGCAGTCTGGCCGGGCGCTCGGCCGAGGCCGCCAAGGAGGTGGGTGATGCGGTGATGCAGATGGACCAGGCCACGCAACAAAATGCCGCGCTGGTTGAGGAAATGGCGGCTGCCGCCAGCAGCATCAAGGCTCAGGCTCAGGACTTGGTGCAGACCGTGGCGGTCTTTGATGCCGGGAACAACACCGGAGCCTCGCTTTACGGCTCGTCCAGACCGCTTTTGACCCGACGCTGATGGCGGCTGTGGGCGCTCAGGCCTGGCTTGAGCGCCGCACTGCGTCGCGGCCAGCCGATTTGGCTTGGTACATGGCCGTGTCAGCTTGCTTGAGATAGGCTTCGGTGTTTTGTGCCGGGTCAGCCAGCACCACGGCTCCGATGCTGCCGCTGCCCTGGTAGGCTTGATCATCCAACTGGAAAGGCAGGCGCAGTGCTTGTTGTATCTTTTTGGCCACCCGGTCAGCGTGGGCGGCAGCCGTCTCCAGTGTGTGGCCGGCGTTCTCAAGCAGCACAACGAACTCATCGCCCCCCAATCGGGACACCGTGTCGGCCGCTCGCACGCAGGTTTGCAGCCGTTTGCCCACTTGCTGCAATAGTTTGTCGCCTGCGTCGTGCCCCAGTGCGTCGTTCAGAGACTTGAAGTTGTCCAGGTCCAGAAACAACAGGGCGCCCATGTGCTTGCTGCGTTGGCTCGCCACCAGTGATTGCTGCAGGCGGTCCATCAAAAGGCGCCGGTTGGGCAAGCCGGTCAGTGGGTCATGGAAGGCCAGCTGGCGAATGACTTCTTCAGCCCGTTTTCGCTCGGTGATGTCGCGTCCTAATCCCCGGTAGCCCGTGAACTGGCCACTTTCATCAAACATCGGCTCCCCGCTGACGGAGTGCCAAGCCATTTGGCCGTGCATGTTGCGGCTCTCAAACTCCAGATTTTTGAACGCCGCGTGCGAGCGCAGCACCGCGTGGTGGGCCTCCCACCAGGTATCTCCGAGATGGCATTCGTCCAGCTCCTGGCGGGTTTTTCCGAGGGATTTGTTGACTACTGCGTTGCCGATGTCCTCGCCCACATCAATCCTGGTGAACCTGAATTCGGTGTCCTGTTCCCAGTACCAGTCCGATGACATGTCGGTCAGGCTGCGAAAACGGGCTTCACTGGCCTGCAGGGCTTGGCGCACCAGACGTTCCTCGGTGACTTCCTCTACGGTGCCCTCGTAATAGAGTATTTCCCCTTGCGGGTTGCGCACCACGTGGGCGTGGACCCGAACCCAGATGCGCTCACGGCTCTTGTGGCGGTAGACCTCGGATACCAGGCCAAGCACTTTGCCGTCGGCGTGGAGCAGGGCCTTGAAGTGCTCCCGGCGTGTCGGATCCACATACCACTCCTGAGCCAGGTCTTTGGTGGCGGCCAGCAACTCAGCCTCGGTTTCGTAGCCGTCGAGCTTAACCAGCGCCGGGTTGGCCCGGATTTGCTGCCCGTCCGGACTGGAGCGGTAGGCCCCGATCGGGAGCAATTCAAATAGCGTTGAAAAATCGTTATTGGCCATCTTTAATCAGAGGTGTTTGTGGCTCATCTGCTGATTGTGACTCACGGCTGCGGCTCGCCTGGCGGCAGGGTTGGCATGCCGGGTGCTTGTCACGGGGGATTCAATCCCGGTCAGTGCCGGTCTCCGTGTTGCGTTGGCTGATATGCACGCGACATCGTCGAAGAAGCCCTTGTGTTACGTTCAACAAGACACTGATGCAGGCCTTGTCCTGCTCCGCAACATCCACAGTTTGAGACGCGCCATGACCCCTATTCGTTCTCCCCTGCAGGCCCAGATTGTTCAATGGCTGGTGGCGCCCGGTGACGCTGTCCAGGTGGGTGACCTGCTGGTGATCCTGGAAGCCATGAAGATGGAGCATGAAGTGCGCGCCGGGCACAGCGGCTGCGTGGGTGAGCTGTTTTTTGCCAAGGGTGATGTCGTGGCTGAGGGAGAGTTGCTATTGAATTTGACTGTTCAGAGCATTAAAACGTGCCGGCTAGAGGATGATTTGATCAAAAATGAGCCTTCAGTGCCTGTTTTGCCGTCGCAGCCCCCTGCAGCGGGCCATGAGCCTCGCCCCGATCTCCAAAAGATGCTGGACCGTCAGGCCTTCACGCTTGACGCCAACCGGCCCGAGGCAGTAGCCAAGCGCCATGCCCTGGGCTTGCGCACCGCGCGCGAGAACATTGCCGACCTGTGCGACGCCAACTCCTTCATGGAATACGGCGCGCTGGCCGTGGCCGCCCAGCGCAACCGGCGCTCGGAGGCCGACCTGATCCAGAACACCCCCGCCGATGGCATGGTGACCGGCATCGGCAGCATCAATGCCAGCTTGTTTGGCCCCGGGCACAGCCGCGCGGTGGTCATGGCCTACGACGCCACCGTGCTGGCCGGCACCCAGGGCATGCGCAATCACCAAAAGACCGACCGCATGCTGGGTATTGCGCTGCAACAGAAGCTGCCCGTGGTGTTGTTTGCCGAAGGCGGAGGCGGCCGCCCCGGGGATGTGGATATGCCCGTCGTGGCGGGTCTGCATGTGGCCACTTTTGCCAGCTATGCCCGGCTCAACGGCCAGGTGCCGATGGTGGGCATCGCGGCGGGGCGCTGCTTTGCCGGCAACGCCGCGCTGTTGGGTTGCAGCGACGTGATCATTGCCACCCGGGGCAGCAACATTGGCATGGGCGGCCCCGCGATGATTGAGGGCGGTGGCCTGGGTGTCTTCAAGCCCGAGCAAATCGGCCCCAGCAGCGTGCAGCACAGCAACGGGGTGATCGACATTCTGGTGGACGATGAAGCTGCGGCAGTCGCAGCTGCGCGGCATTACCTGTCGTTCTTTCAGGGCCCGGTGACGCAGTGGCTGGCCCCGCCCGCGCTGGCCCTGCGGGACCTGGTGCCCGAGAACCGCCTGCGGGTCTACGACACCCGCGCGGTCATGGCCGCTCTGGTGGACTCTGGCAGCCTGTTGATGCTGCGCACCGGTTTTGGCCTGGGTATTCACACCGCGCTGGCCCGTATGGAGGGCTGCCCCGTGGGCCTGCTGGCCAACAACCCCCAGCATTTGGGCGGCGCCATCGATGCTGACGCCGCCGACAAGGCCGCACGCTTCATGCAGCTCTGCAACGCTCACGGCCTGCCGCTGGTGAGTCTGGTGGACACACCCGGTTTCATGGTGGGACCGCACAGTGAGCAGCAGGCCCAGGTGCGCCATTTGAGTCGCCTGTTTGTGGCGGCAGCGCATGTGCGTGTGCCGTTTTTCAGTGTGGTGCTGCGCAAGGGTTATGGCCTGGGCGCCATGGCCATGACGGCCGGGGGCTTTCATTCCCCGCTGATGACTGTGGCCTGGCCCACGGGCGAATTCGGCGCCATGGGCCTGGAGGGTGCGGTGCGCCTGGGTTACCGCAAGGAGCTCGAAGCGTTGCCCGAGGGGCTCCAGCGCGACGCCTTGTTTGAGCAACTGCTGGCCCGCCACCACGAGCAGGGCAGTGCCCTCAACATGGCTGCCACGCTGGAGATCGATGCCGTCATTGACCCGGCCGACACCCGCCGCTGGCTGGTGGCCGGGCTGCAAACCCAAGGCCCCGAGCAGAGGGGTCCTGCCCTGGCTATTGACACCTGGTAAGTGCCGCAACCGCCAAGGGCGGTGTGGTCTAGGTCGTTACACCCCACTTTGACCCAGGCAGTTTGAGTGCACCCAGCCGCTCAATGGCGTGACCTTGGGATGCCAAATGGATTTGGTTCTGCGCACGCAGCTGCTCCCCGCCTCCGTCGAAATCGCCGCTTCACTGAGTCACCAATTGACGCGCTGGCGGATTGAGGCTGGCGCTGAACCGGTGAATGAAGGCGACTGCGCCGATGTGCAGGGCGGTTGAGCACCGCCCCGTCGCGCTGCATGAAGTGGCGCAGCCGTTTGGGTAGCGACAGCACCCATTGGCGCACCGGCAGGCGGGGAAAGACGTGATCCGTCAAGTGCGCCGCCGTCTCTACCATGCGCCGGGTATTGCACGAGGGGCAGACGCCCCGGCCTTTGGAGGAGAGGGTGACAGGGTAGTCGCGATCGCAAGCATCGCAGCGCGCGGGCAAAGCCATGCGCAAAGATGCCGCATTCGAGGTGTATGCGAAAGGCCTGGTGAACATAGGGCGTGGGGCGCGGTGGCAGGCGCGCTGGGGCCCGCATGGTGGTGCGAATGGGGTCTGCCGTGTAGTTGGGCTGTTCCGGTGTGCATGGTGCAACGCCTTCTTGAGCGAGGCATACGGCACATAGCTGTGCACCCATACAGCCTTCACCTGCGCGGATGCGGCGCACGCTGTTCTGCGCGACGTCGCCTCAGGCGTTGCTGGCTGGAAAGAGCGAACCACGACCCGCCTGTCCCTGAGTTAGCCGACACCAAGTCTCGCCTGTCGCATCTGCGCCGCCACCTGGATCGCCAGCAAGACGAACTACACCTGGCCTTGGGACGTTACAACGGCTTACGCGAACAGTTGCAGTACCCCAACGCGGTATTTGCCACACAAAAAATGGCTGTTCAGCGCCTGAACCTGCCGCCTGCGGTGATGATCGACAGGTCGGCAAAGTCCAGACCGGTGTGGTCGTTTTTGTCGTAGCTCACTTCCAGGCCACCTATGTCGTATTTGAAATTTTCCAGACTTGCCTGAAGTTTTTCACGCGTCGGTTTGGCGCCGCTGCGGCGCAGCGCCTCGACCAGCACTTTGGCAGAGGCATAGCCCTCGAGCATGGCCGGGCTCAGCACGTCGACACCTTTAGACTTGGCCAGTTGGGCGGCATCCTTGACCAAACTGTAGTTGAAGCTTTGCGGAAAGACTTGTGTCACGACCACGCCGCGGCCCTCCTCGCCCAGCAGTTTGATAAAGCCATCAGATGCATTGTTGGACAGGGTGACGAACTGTGCGCGGCTACCGGCCGCTTTGATTTCTTTGATGCCTTGCACCACGGCTGTGCCCGAGCCAATCACCATCACTGCTTGCGCCTGCGCCGCCGCCACCTGCGGAGCGATGGCAGAAAAATCGGGCTTGTTGCGGTCAAATTTAGCCAACACCGCGGGTGTCAGCTTGTTCACGGCCATACCCTGTTGCGCCCCCGCCAGTGCGTCGGCACCAAAGGTGTCATCCACATGCACCAGCGCAATCCGGGTGATGCCGATGGTGGCCAGGTGGGCGATGGCTTTTTCGGCCTCGCGCTGGTAGGTGGCGCGCACGTTGAATATATGGGGTTGCACGGGCTGGTGGAACATCATGGCCCCGGTGGACGGCCCTACCAGGGGCACGCCGTTTTCTTTCAGTAGCGGCAAAATAGCTTGGGTGTGCGGTGTGCCGCGGGTCATGAACAGGGCCAGCACCTTGCGTTCTTCAATCAAAATTTTGGCGTTGGCCAGAGTAAGCTTGGTGTCAAACTTGTCATCCAGTGTGATGACCTGGATTTTGTCGCCCAATATACCGCTGCGAGCGTTGATATGGTCAAAGTACATCTGCGCCCCAATCATGGATTCTTTGACCGTTGCCGCCACCGTGCCAGTGACCCCCACGGTTTGCCCAATCAGAACCTGTGCTTGGGCATTACCAACGCCCAGTACGAACCCTAAAGTTAACGCCAACGCCGCTTTGATATTCATGATGAACTCCTTTGTTTCAGCGTAGCACCGGCACCAGAACGTGTCTACATGGATATCCCTGAGCCCGCATTGGGGTGGCTCCAGTCACTAGACTCAATTCCCTCATCACTTGGGAGGCCTCATATCGCAGGGAACCATCCGCATCTGCGCTGCATGCCAAAACAACCTCAAAAAACATCAACCTGGACATTGGATAGGAAATTCAACCCTCTGGGCCCAAGCATCGGATCTTGGAAGTGCCCTCGATCCGGGTGAAGGTCGAAATCTGCCGCCCCGCATGCCTGATCCGCAACCAAGCGTTGTCTGCAGCGGTTGCAGCGGTGCATGTCCGGCCACTTTGACACCAGCATGGCCTGGATGATGACTGTGGTGGAACCGGCGGCTGTGGACCCAGTGGCAGTCTTATTTTTTGCTATGTAAATTGAGTAACGATGCCAAATAAATACGCCGACTAAAGGCTGATTTTTCATAAAAAATCATCAAACGGCACCTTGGGTGCCGTTTTTAGTTGCTGAGCCTGAAAAGGCCTTGTTTCAAATCAGATTGGCTCCATCGAGTCAACAATGGTTAGCGCTGCGCTTGTCAGCCCGCCAGAGGTGTTGACTGAACGCGACGCGACTTACGCTGACCAACTCGACCACGGATAACGGAGACGCCCCATGCAAGCCCCTGCAACTCCCAATTCAGCTGACTGCCCACTGTGCGGCCAAGCCAACCAATGCGCCATGGAAACCCAGCGCGTGACCGGCATCCAGCAGCCCCCGTGCTGGTGCACCCGGGCTATCCGTTCCAGCGGCGTGAGTTGCAGTTCGTGCGCCCTGGCGCCGACCGAGAAGCCGCTGTGTCGGTGGGCGAGCATGTCTTTGTCGCCACAACTCTGGAGCAGGCCCCGGCCGACGAAGGCGCGCAGAATGCGCCGGCGCAAGGTGGTCCACGTGGTTTGGATTTGACTGAAGTCGTTGTGCGTATGCCGGTGAACGTGACCGCAGGGCTGTGGATTCAGGCGTCAACTCGTTTTCGGCGCTCATGAACTACAGGAAAAACGGCTTCGTCAAAGGTGGTTGTCCTCAGGCGGTGGCAGCAGGCGCTCGCCAGGTGCTTGACCTGCCGGGACTGACGGTTCAGATCAAGCTTGGAGCCCTTAGAGTGCTTTTGTGTCAAAAAAAGACATAAATAATTACTTATTGACGATTTCATAAAAATAAAAGGCAAGGCACTATGATTTGGGTGCGTGATGCTGGCGAAAGCCATGGACTGTTCCAACTAAAAATGGAAAGACCGATGCCAGTGTCGACGTATCGCGGTTTATGGACACATCGGGAGTTACCTCAAATGTCATCAGTCTCTGGTGTCGTTAAAAAATCTTTCTGCACCACCCGTGAGGCCGCCACCCTGCTGGGCGTGTCGGTGGGTACGGTTCAGCTTTGGGTGGAAAACGGTTTGCTGCAAGCCTGGAAAACTGCTGGCGGCCACCGCCGTGTCATGCGTGACTCGATCAACAAGCTGCTCGATAAAACACCGCAACCCATCGCGGCCTCAACCCACATCAGTCTGTTGGCCGACCCCTCACGCAGGTTCAGTGTGATGGTGGTCGAGGACGACCCTGCTTTGTTGCCCCTGTATAAAACCAATTTGTTGCGCTGGCCGATGCAACCCAAGGTGACCTGCGTCGACAGCGGCATGTCGGCCCTCATGACGCTCGGCCGCGGCGGCCCGGATCTGCTGATTGCCGACTTGAACATGCCGGGAATGGACGGCTTCAGCATGCTGCGTTTACTCAGCAAGGCCCCAGAGATGGCCCACACGACCATTGTGGTGGTCTCGGGGCTGGATGCCGCTGACATCGCGGCACAAGGCGGGGTGCCTGACGGAATCGAGGTATTGAAGAAACCCGTTCCGTATGGCCGCTTGGCGGATATAGCGCTTGCGATCGACCAGCAAAGCCGCCTCTAGTTGATCCATCTTTCATTTGACCGCGTCCAAACCTCATGCGCATCCGGCATCTCGTTATTCCCATAGAGCAGGCGCAAGCCGGCATGGTGTTGGGTCAGCCCCTGGAGGT
>JBIIVW010000197.1:0-6291 GCA_044339205.1 Rhodoferax sp.
GTCATGCCCGCAACCGTGCATCAGGCCGGGAGTCGCTGATTTCCAGGCAAAGTCGTTGTGCTCGGTAAGTGGCAAAGCATCCATGTCGGCCCGCAGGCCAATCATCTTGCCGTAGCCGTCTGATGGGTCTCGTCCTTTGATGAGTGCGACCAAGCCGGTCTTGCCAATGCCCGTGTGGATTTCATCCACACCGCACACTTTCAGTGCCTCATGCACCCGTTTGGACGTATAGAACTCCTCAAACCCCAGTTCCGGGTGCGCATGCAGGTCACGCCGAAGGGCTGTGATCTCAGGATGGAAGGACGCAATGTGTGAAAAAGCCCGTCCGTGGACGCGCATATTTGAACCGGTAGCTGCACCCTGCATCAAGACACGCTCATTTGGATCGCCCGGGGGAATCTGGATAATTCACGGATCAATAGGGGTTGATAAAGAGCAAAGCAGGCATGCATAAAAATCAGTCAATTAAAACCATAATTTAACAGCGCAAGACACATGCCGATATTGGGGTTTTCGTCAATCTCGTCGCCATTGCGCGTAAAAAAAAACCCCGCTACGTTACCGTAGCGGGGTTTTTATTCTTCAACTCTCAGCTGACTTGCGCCAGCGTCAAATTAGAAGGAGTGGCGAACACCCAGATCCACACCAGTGGAGTTGTTGTTGGCAGCAGTCGATGCACCGTTCAGAGCTTGTGCAGCGCCGCCGGAGTTAGACACGCGAGCAAAGGTTGTGTACAGGGCAGTACGCTTGGACAGATTGTGCACGTAGCCGAGAGCCAGCTTGTTGGACTTAGGATCGTTCACAGAATTGATCGTGTAAGTCGAGTAAGAAGCACGGATTTCGCCTGCGCCCATAGGAGCATTTACGCCGAGCAAGTAACCTTTGCCATCAGCAGTGATGCTGTTGTTGTCTTGTGTGTACAGACCGGACAATTTCGCAACGCCGAGGTCGTAGCTAGCACCAACATTGGTCGACTTGATGTTGCCAGCAGCAAATTTGGTTTCGCTGAAAGCCACAGCCGCATTGATCGGACCAGCAGCGTAGCCGACGCGCAAGGCAGCTCCGCCACCGTCTTTTTCGGTTGCAGCGCCGTTTTTGGCGTTCTCACCCATGTACAACTGAGCTTGGCCGTAGATGCCGCCCATTTTTGGCAAGAAATAGCCAACCGAGTTGGAAGCACGAACTGCTGTAGCGCCGCCGAGGGTGCTGTTAATAGTTTGTGTGGTGCCCACGCCGTTTGTTCCAAACGGATCAAACACGGTCTGGTTCCAGAATTGAGGCGAGTAGTCACGACCCAAACGAACTTCACCGAAGGCGCCGCCAAGGCTGGCAGTCGAACGACGGTTGAAAGTCAGACCTTGGTTACGAGCGTTCACGACGCCAGCAGTCGCAGGAGCGGCCTGGTTGTTGTCGCTGGTTGCAGCACCAGAGCCGTTGTCATTGTTCACACCGGCTTCGAGCCAGAAGCTGGCGTTCAAGCCACCGCCCAAGTCTTCCGTACCACGGAAGCCCAAACGGCTGGAGTTGTAGCCGGAATTGGTCAATTGTGTTTTGTTAGCGACGCTGCCATTGCCGAAAGCAACAGTCGCGTCAACCACGCCGAACAAAGTCACGGAAGACTGGGCGAAAGCGGCACCAGAAGCTGCCAATACAGCCAAAGCTACGAGAGATTTTTTCATTTCAGATTTCTCCAAGGTTAAACAGAGGGCGCCGGTACGATGAACTCGGGCCCCGGGCCAACCTCCTATTTCAGGAAGTTGAATGTATTGAAACAGACGCCAGCCCCCTTGGCAAAGAAAACAAGGGAAAACAAGGCTTAATCTCGGCCAAGCGTTGCAGGACTGCAACACCCTGAAGCGCAATGTGCTTTGATCAGCAAAATGCAGGCCACAAAGTGCAGTGACAGAAATTCAGTATCACTCCTTTGAGCGAGGTCAGGGGCTTTTCGCTTCGCCCAGCAGCACAAAAGGGTGATGACAGATGCCCGGTGGTCGGTTTTTGTCCTGCTCATTAAAATAGCTTATGGACAAGTTACTTATCACTTTAGACACCGCCTTGCGCACCCTGTTTGTTGCACCCCAGGCGACCCTGCCCTGCCCCACCCTGGCGGGTCAGCCCACCGAGTTGTCAGCCACCGAAAAAGCGCATGCGGGCGCCTTGATGCGGGTGAACCATGTAGGCGAAGTCTGCGCCCAGGCTTTGTATACAGCGCAGGCCTTCGCAACCCAAAACGAATCGCTCCGAGCCCACTTCACCCGCGCGAGCGCCGAGGAAACCGATCACTTGGCCTGGACGGCCCAACGCCTGGAAGAGCTTGGCGCACGCCAGTCGTTACTGAACCCGCTGTGGTACGCAGGCGCCTTTGGCCTGGGTTTGATTGCCGGCCGGCTGGGTGACAAGGTCAGTCTCGGGTTTGTGGTGGAAACCGAAAATCAGGTGGAGGCCCACCTCCAAAGCCACCTGACCCTTTTGCCCGACCACGACCACGCCTCACGCGCGATCGTGGCGCAGATGAAAGACGACGAAGCGCGCCATGCGCTGGAAGCCAAGGAGGCCGGCGCCATGGAACTGCCCGGCCCCGTGAAGGGCTTGATGCGGGTGGCAGCCAAAGTCATGACGACCGTGGCGCACCGGATTTAATCAAGCCTCCAGCACCTCAAAGCTGGTCGTGATTTCGGCGGTCTTGGCCAGCATGATGCTGGCAGAGCAGTATTTGTCGTGACTCATGGCCACAGCGCGCTCCACAGCAGACCCGGGAATGCCTTTGCCGGACACGGTGAAATGCATGTTGATGCGGGTGAAGACCTTGGGGTCGGCGTCTGCGCGCTCTGCGGTGAGCTTGACAGTACAGCCGGTGACCGCGTGGCGGCCGCGCTTGAGGATCAGCACCACGTCGTAGGCCGTGCAGCCGCCGGTGCCCGCCAACACCGTCTCCAGGGGCCGGGGGGCCAGGTTCAGGCCACCATTTTCGGGCTTGGCGTCATCCGGGGCGCCATCCATGACCAGCGTGTGGCCACTGCCGGTTTCGGCTACAAAACCCATGCCTGAGCGGGTGCCCAAAGCGCCGGTCCAACTGACTGTGCATTCCATTTTTTACCTTTAAAAAGAGTGGTTTTGATTGTCGCGGGCAATTAGCGCATCGCTTGCCGCGCTGCTTCCACCAAAAAACCACTGCGGGTTTGCCCGTGCGTGCGCGCGTACTCATCAATGCGTTTAAGGGTGCGACCAGGGATGGTGATGTTGATCTTTTCGGCAGGACCCCAGTAACTTTCAACCGGCACATCCACCATGGCCCAGATCCATCCTGCGTAGTCAGAATCGGCTTGGTGCACTGCCATAGGCTCAAGCGCGGGCAAATGCTGGCCGTCTTCTGCCAAAAGTTCGCAATGCGCGTCAATCGCTTCGCGCGCGTTGTCAAAAGCCTCTTCCAGCGTGTCACCGGCTGAAAAGCACCCCGGCAAATCAGGCACGACGACGCCGTAAGCGGTGGTGCTGGTGCCGGGTTCGATGGCAATTAGAAACTTCATGGTTTTTCTCCTTTGAGCCCTGCCTGCTTGAGCAACTTGTGAACCAGGCCTGTGCCAAGGTCCTTTTTGGGGTGTGGCACGCTAATGTGCCCCGCACGGGTCGGGTGCTTGAATACATGATGGCTACCGCGGACCGAACGCAAGACCCAACCGTCCGCTTCAAGCTGCTTGATGATGTCCGAACTGCGCATGGTAGTTATTATAACCACTCTGATTTGTGGCGTTTATCATATCCTGACCGCACCAAGACTCACCATGAAAAACCAAGACCTCCAACCCGCCGATTACCTCAAAAAAATCCTGACGGCCCGCGTCTACGACGTGGCGGTTGAAACGCCATTGGAACCCGCCAAAGCGTTGGGCCAGCGCCTGGGCAATACCGTGCTGCTCAAGCGCGAAGACCAGCAACCCGTGCACAGCTTCAAGCTGCGCGGTGCTTACAACAAGATGGCGCACCTGACGCCAGAGCAGCTACAAAAGGGCGTTATTTGCGCCAGCGCCGGCAACCACGCCCAGGGTGTGGCGCTGAGCGCACAACGCTTGGGCACGCGTGCTGTCATCGTCATGCCCACCACCACGCCGCAGGTCAAGGTGGATGCGGTTCGTAGTTTTGGTGGTGAGGTGGTGTTGTTTGGCGACAGCTACTCCGATGCCCACACCCACGCCGCCGAGCTGGAGAAGGCGCAGGGCCTGACCTTTGTGCACCCCTTTGACGACCCCGATGTGATTGCCGGCCAGGGCACGATTGCCATGGAAATACTGCGCCAGTTGCAGGGGCATGGCTCCAACCGGCTGGACGCCATTTTTGTGGCCATTGGCGGCGGTGGCCTGATCTCGGGGGTGGCCAATTACATCAAGGCAGTGCGCCCGGAAATCAAGATTATTGGCGTCCAGATGAACGACTCTGACGCCATGATTCAGTCAGTAGCCGCCAGCCAGCGCGTGACGCTGCTTGACGTGGGCCTGTTCTCGGACGGCACTGCCGTGAAGCTGGTGGGGGAAGAAACCTTTCGCATTGCCAGCAACTTGGTCGATGATTTCATCACGGTGGACACCGACGCTGTGTGCGCGGCCATCAAGGATGTCTTTGTGGACACGCGCAGCATTGTGGAGCCCGCTGGCGCGCTCTCGGTGGCTGCCATCAAGCAGTATGTGGCGCAGCACCAAACTCAGGGCGAGACCTATGCCGCCATTTTGTGTGGCGCCAACATGAACTTTGACCGCTTGCGCTTTGTCGCCGAGCGGGCTGAAGTGGGCGAGGAGCGTGAGGCCTTGTTTGCAGTGACCATTCCCGAGGAGCGCGGCAGCTTCAAGCGTTTTTGCGAACTGATCGGCAATTTGCCCGGTGGCCCGCGCAACGTGACCGAGTTCAATTACCGCATCAGTGACTCGGCAAAGGCCCATGTCTTCATGGGGTTGACCACGCAGGGCAAGGGAGAGTCGAGCCAGATTGCGGCCAACTTCACCCAGCACAACTTTGCCGCGCTGGACCTGACGCACGATGAATTGGCCAAGGAGCACATCCGCCATATGGTGGGCGGCCACTCGAAACTGGCACAAGAGGAGCGGCTGCTGCGCTTTGTGTTCCCGGAGCGGCCAGGCGCGTTGCTGAAGTTCCTGAGCCTGATGCGCCCGGGCTGGAACATCAGCCTGTTTCACTACCGCAACCAGGGCGCCGACTATGGCCGCATTTTGGTTGGCTTGCAGGTGCCACCGGCAGACGATGCCGCATTTGCCGAGTTTCTGGATACGCTGGGCTACCCTTGGGTAGAAGAAACCAGCAATCCGGTGTACCGTATGTTTTTGCAGACATGAGCGCCTCGCTGGACGGCAAGCTCGTGGTGGCCATTTCAAGCCGGGCCTTGTTTGACTTTGAGCAAGAGAACGAGGTCTTTGAGCAGGGCGATGACCGGGCCTACATGGCGCTGCAACTGGAGCGCCTGGAGATCCCTGCCAAGCCCGGTGTGGCGTTTTCACTGATCAAAAAACTGCTGGCCTTTAACCAGACCGCCGCCGACTCGACCGACCAGCCAGGCTCACAACCCGTGGAAGTGGTGATTTTGTCGCGCAATGACCCGGTGTCGGGCATGCGGGTGTTCCGCTCGGCCCAGCACTACGGCTTGCCCATTCAGCGTGGCAGTTTCACCCGCGGGCAATCGCCCTGGCGTTACCTCAAACCGCTGCATGCCAACCTGTTTTTAAGCACCCATTTAAGCGATGTGCGCGCCGCGCTGGAGGCGGGCGTGCCAGCCGCGCAGGTGTATCCGCAGTCGGTTCATGCCGGGGATGCCTACCCGCATGAAGTGCGCATTGCCTTTGACGGCGATGCGGTGCTGTTCAGTGACGAGGCCGAGCGGGTGTACCAAGCCGAGGGCTTGAGCGCGTTTCAAAAGCATGAAACCGACAAGGCGCAGCAGCCCTTGCTGGCCGGGCCGTTCAAGCCCCTGCTGACGGCGCTGCAACGGCTGCAGCAAGCCGGCACCCCCACCATGCGCATTCGCACCGCACTGGTCACCGCCCGCAGCGCGCCGGCCCATGAGCGCGCCATTCGCACCTTGATGGACTGGAACATTGAGGTCGACGAGGCCATGTTTTTGGGCGGCTTGCCCAAAGGCGAGTTTTTGCGGGAATTCGAACCGGACTTCTTTTTTGACGACCAGACCGGGCATGTTGACTCGGCCTCACTTCACGTGCCCTCCGGCCATGTCGCCAGTGGCGTGCGCAACACCTGAACGCTTGCCAGGCTGGCTTTGTAAATCAAGGT
>JBIIVW010000043.1:0-20912 GCA_044339205.1 Rhodoferax sp.
GGCGCAGATACGGCGCGGTGCGGCTGGCGGCATCGTTGGCCAGCGCCGCCGGCGGCCCCGCCGCGACAATGGCGCCGCCCTCCTCGCCCGCTCCCGGACCGACGTCGATCACCCAGTCGCTGGCGGCCAGCACCTGCATATTGTGCTCGACCACGACCACGGTGTTACCCGCGTCCACCAAGCCATGCAACTGCGTCATCAGCAATTCGATGTCTGACGGATGCAGGCCGGTGGTCGGCTCATCCAGTACATACAGGGTATCGCCCCGGCTGGCGCGTTGCAACTCGGTCGCCAGTTTGATCCGCTGCGCCTCGCCGCCGGACAATTCCGTCGCCGGCTGACCCAGGCGCAGATAACCGAGACCGACCGCGCGCAGCACGCCGAGCGCGTGCCGCAACGGCGCCTCCTCGGCGAAGAACTCCCACGCCGCGTCCACTGTCATCCGCAGCACCTCGGCGATATTGCGGTCGCGGTAGCGTACCGCCAGCGTCTCTGGGTTGTAGCGCGCGCCCTCGCACTCCGGGCACGGCGCGTAGACGCTCGGTAGAAACAGCAATTCGACCATCACGAATCCCTCACCGGCGCAGTTCGAACAACGCCCTTTGGCGACGTTAAACGAAAATCGCCCCGCGTCGTAATGTCGCGAGCGCGCGGCGCGGGTGGCGGCGAACAGCTTGCGCACATGGTCGAACAAGCCGGTATAGGTGGCCAGATTGGAACGCGGCGTGCGACCGATCGGCTTCTGGTCGACCTGCACCAGGCGGCGGATGCCCTCCATGCCACCGATAACACGGCCGCGCACCTCGCTGCCGCCGGCATCCTCAAGGGCCGCTTCGGTGGGATCCGTGTCGGCGCCGCTATCAGCGACGGCGGGACTTTGCCCGAGGTGCGCCAGCACCAGATGCACCAGCGCCTGGCTCACCAGGCTCGATTTGCCGGAGCCGGATACGCCGCTCACGCTGGTCAGTACGCGCAAGGGGAAATCGGCGTCGACGCCGTGCAGGTTGTTTCGCTCCACGCCGCGCAAACGCAGCCAGTCCACCGGCTCGCGTACCGCGCGCGATGCGCGTTCGACCCGCCCGAACAGGTACCACGCCGTGCGCGATTCCTCAACATCGGCCAGACCGTCAGGCGCGCCGCTATAAAGTATTCGGCCGCCCTGCTGGCCGGCCTTTGGTCCCACATCAATGATCCAGTCGGCATGGCGGATCACGTCCAGAGCGTGTTCGACGACGAACAGCGAATTGCCGGCCGCCTTGAGCCGGTCCAGTGCCCGCAACAGCGCCTCGGTATCCACCGGATGCAGCCCGGCGGACGGTTCGTCCAGCACATAAACTACGCCGAACAGGCTGGAGCGCACCTGAGTCGCCAACCGCAGCCTCTGCAACTCACCGGGCGACAAGGTCGGCGTGCCGCGCTCCAAGCTCAGATAACCAAGCCCGAGGTCCAGCAGCACGGCCAGCCGCGCCACCAGATCCTGGGCGATGCGCTGGATGACAATGGCTTTTTCCGGATGGCGCACCGCATACTTGGCTTGGGCCTTGGTCCTGGCGGCTGGCGGCTTGCCCTCGGCGTACGGCGCCAGCAAGCGCGCCAGCTGCTGCAAAGGCAGGCGGCCGATCTCGGTGATATCGTGGCCGCCGAATCTGACCGACAACGACTCCGCGCGCAGCCGCTTGCCATCGCAGCTCGGACAATCCAGGCCGACCAGGTACCGGGCCACACGCTTCTTCATGATCGCACTTTCGGTGCCGGCAAAGGTCTGCAGTACATATTTGCGCGCGCCGGTGAAGGTACCCTGATAGCTCGGCGTCTCCTTGCGCTCATGGGCACGCCGCGCTTCGGCCGGGGGCAGGCCGGCGTAGACCGGCACCGTCGGCTGTTCGTCGGTGAAGAGTATCCAGTCGCGCTGCTTCTTTGGTAGCTGGTTCCACGGCGTATCGACGTCGTAACCGAGCGTCACCAGGATATCGCGCAGGTTCTGGCCGTGCCAGGCGGTCGGCCACGCGGCTACCGCGCGTTCGCGGATCGTCAGGCTAGCGTCGGGCACCATCGAGCGCTCGCTGGCCTCGTAAATCCGTCCCAGCCCATGGCATTGCGGGCACGCTCCCTGCGGCGTATTGGGCGAGAACGACTCGGCATACAGCAGCTCCTGGCCGGGCGGGTAGTCGCCGGCGCGCGAATACAACATGCGCAGGGAATTCGACAGCGTGCTGACGCTACCAACCGAAGAGCGCGTGGTCGGCGCGCCGCGCTGCTGCTGCAACGCCACCGCCGGCGGCAGGCCGTCAATGGAATCGACGTCCGGCACCGCCATCTGATGGAACAGGCGCCGCGCGTACGGCGACACCGACTCCAGATAGCGCCGCTGCGCCTCGGCGTACAGGGTGCCAAACGCCAGCGAGGATTTCCCCGAGCCGGATACGCCGGTGAACACGACCAACGCGTTGCGCGGAATATCGACATCGACGTTCTGCAGATTGTGTTCGCGCGCGCCGCGCACGCGCACATAGCCAGCCGCGGCGGTCGCGGCGGGGACGGGCGCCGCTTCGCCTTGGGTGGTGGGAAGGTGCTTGGCCATGTGGGATTCCAGTAAAAATTTGAGTTGAGCATCATCGTTTTCGGGCCAAAAGTATGTATGCAAACGTACGCGTCGGCGAAGCGCAAACGCCGCGATCTCGCCGGGTTGGTGTGTGCGCGAACATACGACTGGCTCCGCCCGCCACATCATGGAAACCGCTCCCTCACACCCGATCATCACCTGCGCGCCCTACGCCTTGGCGAGGGTGTCCGTGGTCATGATGCCTTCGGCGGCGCGCAGCCAATTGTCTTCACGCACATCGGCCAATACGCCATCCAGACCGGCTTTGATGCGTTCCACCGGAAGGGTTTCCATGATGACGCCCGGCGTTCTGACCTGGCCCCCGCCAAACTGGCTTCACCCCAAGGCGGTGGCCCGGGGAAACCAGGGCACGAATGCAGAGGTGCGACGCACGTAATCCGCGTGTGCGGGCCCACGCGAGTGCAGGTGCTGCTCCTGCAGGTTCACACCCGAGACCTTCAAGAGCAGGAACGTGACCAACACCGGCGACAGCCATGCCCACCATGCGCCGCCAGAGGCCGCCGCGAGGCAGGCCATGCCCCACCAAAGGCAGCTTTCACCAAAATAGTTGGGATGTCGCGAATAGCGCCAGAGCCCGCGGTCCATGATCTCATCGACCGTCGGTGACTTGGACTTGAAGGCCGCCATCTGGGCATCGGCCGTCGCCTCAAACAACAGGCCGAACACCGCCAGTGCCAGCCCCAGACTGTCCAGCCCGGACCAGGCATCGCCTGCGCCCGGTGCGCCCGCGGCTGCCAGGAACGGCATTGCGACCAGCCAGGCCAGCAACGCCTGCAAGCCAAACACCAGGTACAGGCTCTTCCATGCGAAGTGAGGTTGGTTGCGCTGGCGCATTTGCACGTAGCGGCGTTCTTCGGGCTGCCCCCAACTGCGCCAGGTGATGAACAGGCTCAGGCGCAAGGCCCAGGCAGCGCCCAGCAAGAGCATCACGGTCACCCGGTCGCGAAGTGGCGGCAAGCCCAGCACGAACACAGCGGCCGAGACCATGATCAGCACCGACCAGGCTCGGTCGGCCAGGGCCACGTTGCGCCGCACCATGCTGACGCCCCAAACCAGCGCGCTGCAAGTTGCCGAACAAGCCAATGCCACGAGTGCAAGCTGCCAAAAGTGCGTCAGGGAGTTCATGCGCAATGGTCGCCAAATGAGCCGCGGCCTTCTGTGCGCCAAGGCACATTGGGTTGTGGTCGCTAAGTGGGCCAGCATACAGACTGCTGGCACGTGTGGCTGCAGACTTCAAACTTCCCGCAAACCCTGCAGACAACCCGTCGCGCAGGACTCCGCGCCGTGGGACGCTTCCTATGAAAGAACACCTCATGAACACTCTGATCGACGTTGCCATTGCTGACGGCCATTTCAAGACACTGGCCAAGGCCCTGACGGCGGCCGGCCTCGTGGACACCCTCAAAGGTGCCGGCCCCTTCACCGTCTTTGCACCCACCGATGACGCCTTCGCCAAGCTGCCCGCTGGCACCCTGGACGCCCTGCTCAAGGACATCCCCAAGCTGACTGCCATCCTCAAGTACCACGTGGTGGCTGGCAAGGTCGCGGCGGCTGACGTGGTCAAGCTCGACGGCAAGACCGCGACAACGCTCAATGGCGCGGACCTCAAGGTCAGCACCCAAGGCGGTGTGAAGCTCAATGGCAACGTGAATGTGACCAAGACCGACATCGCCGCATCGAACGGCCTGATCCACGTCGTCGACTCGGTGCTTCTGCCGTCGGCCTAAGCGGCTGATCCAGAACGACCCATCACTTTTTTAATACAAATTGGAAAAATCATGACCCTAAAGAAACTTTTTATTGCCACTGCTGTGGCCGCCGCTGCCTTTGGCGTGCAAGCCAAGGACATCGTTGACACGGCGGTCGCCGCCGGCAACTTCAAGACGCTGGCCGCTGCGCTCAAGGCCGCCGATCTGGTGCCTACCCTCAAGGGCAAGGGGCCCTTCACTGTTTTCGCACCCACCGATGAGGCCTTTGCCAAAATCCCGAAAGCCGACCTTGACGCGCTGATCAAGGACAAGGCCAAACTGAAGGCCGTGCTGACCTACCACGTGGTTTCGGGGAAGGTGTTGTCCACGGACCTGAAGGCAGGCAAAGTGAAGACCGTGCAAGGTAGCGACGTGACGGTCAGCACCATGGGCGGCGCAGCGGTGAACGATGCCAAGGTGGTGGCCGCCGATGTGGTCGCCGACAACGGCGTGATCCACGCCATTGACACGGTGTTGATGCCCAAGTAAGCGAAGCCCCTGGCAAGTCGCGGCGCGCCGGCCACCCGGCGCGCCAGCAGCATTCTCAACCCACCGAATGACGGGCCTCAATTGTGCAGATCGCATCTCAAACCAGCACTGCGCTGAGAATTCGGCAACAGCACTCTGAAACAGCGACGCCGGTCTTGAACACATCGACCTCGCCATTGCGCTTCACGCCGCCTCGGCTTTTATCTCTCTCAGGTTCGCTGGCGTACAGATGACGCAGCAGCCAAACGGCGCAGCACAGTCCCAGTGGGGTGTGTGGCCAGCGTGCGCAGCAGGCTCCCGGCGGAGCTCTCCTTGAACCGTTTTCTGTGCCCAATGTAGCCGTCACAACATGAATAGCTGGTCGTGTTGATGACCATCGTCCTGAATCAGTTGCGTTCAACGGCACCAGTTAAAGTCAATGTTAGTCCACACACAGACGCATTAAATACAAGCTCCTACCATCGTGTCTCGAGTTTGGCCTTTGGCTCCAATTCACTTACTCCTTTTCAAACCTCCCGCGGATGATGCCTTCAATTATCAGGGGGCAGACCCGCTTGCGAGTACATCTTTGATCCGTGATTTTCCAATTACAAAGCGGGCTGATCTTGAGCGGTGGTGCCGAGAGAAAGTGTCCGTATTGGTGTCAGGGAACGTGCACTGATGAATCGCTTTTCCATGTCAATACCAAGTGATGCAAAGGTTTTTGGGACCCACGCATCTTTGACTTGTGCAGTATGAGCCGTCGCAGCGGCCCAATGGTGGGACCTGTGGCGAAAAGTAGGCTTTGGGTCTTCCGAGCACGCAGGCTACCGCGCAGCAATACAAAATCGCCGCTTGGCTCAGTAATCCAATGATGCGGTGGTCTGCCTCGTAGTCGGGTGCAGGTTGCGCTGCCAGGTCCCAGTCCGGCTCACCAGCAACAGCAACACCCTCTCCCACCTGCGCATCATCACAGTCATCCCACCACGGCGGGCTGCGTGCCGCAGCGGCCCACAAGGCCAAACCCAGTCGCTGGTCTAGCCCAGCCCGTGATTGGTCATGTAACAGCGAGTTTTATCTCAATCCGCAAACCGCTGACAAAAAAAACCTTCGCACCAAAAAAACTGCTTGAATAACAAACTTTTTATGGCAACTGCCATGACAACTACCGCACCACCAGCAACTGTTGTCGCAGCCGCTGAATGAAGCCGCGCAAGCCCTGTTCAGCGCCAGTGCGGCCGAATTGCTGGCGGAGCAACAGCGCCCGGGATCCCTGCCACAAGAGCGATTTGAGGACGATGTGGCGCGTTATTACGCCTGAATGTGATTTTTCAAGGGTTTTAGGCCTCCAGCCGGCGTATTCATTGGGTAAGAAGCTATCTTTAAATCATCATCCCGATGAATCTCAAGGCTGGCCGATTTCAATCCAATAGACCAGCCCACGCGTGGCGGCATCGGTTTTGTCCAGCCCGACATCCAACATAGAGGCCTCGGCCACGCAACGCAGGCTACTGCTTTCAGCGCAACTGCCCCGCCACCGCCAATACCGCCAGCAACACACTCGCCCCCAGCTTCTTGGAGCGCTCGCCGTTCCAGCCCACGCGGGCATCGGGCAGGTCAGCGTTGTCCTTGAACGGCATCTCGATGGTAAAGGCCAGGCAGTCAAAGTTTTGACCCACCCAGTTGGTAGCCAGGGCCTGATTGGCGGTGCCAGCAGGCGTGGTGCCGTAACCGTGCTTTGTCTGAAAATCAGGGCACGTAGTTTGCCAAGTCGTCTTGAAGGTGTTTTCAAGCGCCTGCAGCCGCGGTGTGTAACCCGGGTTGCCCTCGGTGCCGGCCACAAAGTTGTAGGGCAGACCCTCATCGCCATGGGCATCCAGAAACAGGTCAACACCTGTTTGCTGCATGGCCTGGCGCACCAGAAACACCTCGGGCGACGTCTCCAAGCTGGGCGCGGCCCACTCTCGGTTGAGGTTGGCTCCCACTGCGTTGGTGCGCAGGTTGCCGCGCACGGCGCCGTCGGGGTTCATGTTGGGCACCACATAAAACACGCATTGGGCGAGCAGCGCGCGGGCCACCGGGTCGGCGCGGTCCGTCAGGCGCGCCAAAAAGCCCTCGGCAAACCACTCGGCCATGCTCTCGCCAGGGTGCTGGCGGGCAATCAGCCAGACCTTCTTTTTGTGAGCCTCAGGGGTGGGGCTGTGGGCGTCGGTGAGGCGCAGCAGCGTCATGTCGCGCCCGTCCAGCGTGCTGCCCAGGCGCTGCACCGCCACGCCCTCCATGGTGCCGGTGGTGGCGATCAGGTCCAGATGGCGCTCGTAAGAATAGGGCTCGAAATAGGCCAGATACAGGGCGTCGGACTCTGGCGTCACATCCACCACCATCTGCTGGCCATCAAACCGGGCGTCCACGCGAAACCAGTGCTGGCGGTCGGCGCTGGCCATCACCCGATAGCCGTCCCAGCCTTCGGGGAATGCACAGGCGCCCGCATTCAAAAAGCGCAGGGTCAACGGCACGCCACGCGCCCCTTGCAGGCAAAAGTGAAACCACTGCGCAAACTTACTGGCGTTGTCGGGACGAATCCTGAGCTGAATATCGCGCGGGTCTTGCAGACTCACGACCTCAATCGCGCCGGAATCAAAATGGGAAGAAATGTGAAGTGTTGTCATGCGGGGCCCAAGTAGGGCACGATTGTAAAAGTTGCTTGCACACGGGGAGCATCCCGAATGACCCGGCCCCGTCAGGCGGTGGGATACTCGGCCCACTTGATCTTGATATAGCCCATTTTGGCTTTTTGATAGGGGACTTGGTATGTTGAGAAGACTGTTTATGGGCACCAGCGCCGCTCTGGTGCTGGCGCTGTCGGGCTGCGCCTACGGGCCAAAGGCGCGCGAGGATGTGCCGCCGATTGTGTTTGTGCATGGCAATGGAGACTCGGCCGCCCTGTGGCAAACCACCCTGTGGCGATTTGAGTCGAATGGCTGGCCGCGTGACCGGCTGTTTGCCGTGCAGCAGCCCTACCCGCTGGCACGCGATGACGACAGCAAGGAGCAGCCAGGGCGCAATTCCAGCGCCGAGCACATGGCTTTTTTGAAAGCCGAAGTCGACAAAGTGCTGGCCCAAACCGGCGCCAAGCAGGTGGTGCTGGTGGGCAACTCACGCGGGGGCTATGCCATTCGCAACTACATCCAGAACGGTGGCGGTGACAAAACCGTGAGCCACGCGGTGCTGGGTGGCACACCCAACCACGGTGTGTGGTCAATTCCGGGGTTCAGGGAAGGCAGCGAGTTTTCGGGCACGGGCGCCTTGCTGAAGCGCTTGAACGCCCCGCGCAATGCGGCGGGAGACGAGGTCGATGGCCCGGTCAAATGGCTCACCATCCGCTCCGACAGCAACGACAAGTTCTCGCAACCCGAGGGCGAATGGATCGGTGCCAAGGGCAAACCCACTGGCGTGGGCTTTGACAACCCGGCGCTCAAGGGTGCTGAAAACATTGTGTTGACCCGCGCCGACCACCGCGAAACCTCCTACTCCCCAGCTGCGTTTGACGCCACTTACCGCTTCATCACCGGCGCGGCGCCCGCCTCCCCCCGGATTTGGCCCGAACTGAACCTGGTGCTGGACGGCACCGTCACCGGCATGGGCCTGAAGCCCGGCGACAACACCACGGGCAGCTACACCAACAACCTGCCTGTGCCCAAAGCGCAAGTGGAGGTGTATGCCGTGGACAGCCAGAGTGGTTTGCGCCAAGGCGGGCCAGTGCACGCCAAGGCCGTGGGTGACGATGGCCGATGGGGCCCGTTCAAGGGGACCTCGGGCGTGCCCTATGAATTTGTCATCAAGGCCCCCGGCTACGCTACCACCCACATCTACCGCAGCCCTTTCCAGCGGGGCAGCAACCTCGTGCATCTGAAGCCTGAGCGCATTCTGGACGCGGACCTGCCCGCCTTCTCGATTGTTCACATGGTGCGACCCCGGGGCTACCTCGACCCCACCACGCATCACCTGGCGTTTGACGGCCAGTCGCCGCCGCCCGGCATTCCCGTGGCGCGGGTAGGCGGCCTGGCGTCGAGCAAGATCACCTTGCCCAAGCTGGAAAGCAGGGCCATCACGGCCGAGTTTCATGGTGCGGACGTGGAGCGCATCGTTGGGCGTACCTGGGCGGCCAAGGAGAACCATGTGGTGGTGCTGGAAGTCACCCAGTAGGCCAAAAACAGGAGCTTTTTGAAGGAATTCAAGCCTTTTAGGCCTCCAGCCGGCGTATTTATTGCCTGGAGCGCTATCAATATAAAACAGGCAACCTCAATACAGGGGGCTCCGGGATAATCGGGGGATGAGTATCAATGAATCCCCCGCAGCCCCGGCTGCCACTGCCGCACCTTCTTCTACCCCGTCCGCCACCACCACGGCGCCCCCTTCGAGCTTTGAGTCGCTGCCCCTGAACCCGGCCACCCTGGCCAACCTGGCGCAGCTGGGTTACCTGGAGATGACGCCCATCCAGGCCAAGAGCCTGCCCATTGCCCTCTCCGGCAAAGACCTCATTGCCCAGGCCCAGACCGGCAGCGGCAAGACTGCGGCCTTTGCCCTGGCCCTGCTGGACCGCCTGAACCCGCGCCGTTTTGCGGTGCAAGCGCTGGTGCTGTGCCCCACGCGTGAGCTGGCGGACCAGGTGACAGTGGAGATTCGCCGCCTGGCGCGCGCTACAGACAACGTCAAGGTCGTCACCCTGTGCGGTGGCGTGGCCTTGCGCGGCCAGCGCGCCTCGCTGGAGCAAGGCGCGCACATTGTGGTGGGCACGCCCGGACGCATCATGGACCACCTGGAGCGCGAGTACCTCAACCTGGAAGCCCTCAACACCCTGGTGCTCGACGAGGCCGACCGCATGCTGGACATGGGCTTTTTCGACGACATTGCCACCGTCACCAAGCAATGCCCCAAGGAGCGCCAGACCCTGTTGTTTTCGGCCACTTACCCCGAGGGCATCGAGAAGCTGGCCAAACAGTTCATGTGCGAGCCGGTGCAAATCAAGGTCGAGGCCACCGTGGCCCAAGGACTGATCGAAGAACGCTTTTATGAGGTGACCCGCCACACCCGATTGGCCACCGTGGCCCAGTTGCTCAACCACTTTCGCCCCATTAGCACGCTGGCGTTTTGCAACACCAAGCAGCAATGCAAAGACCTGGTGACTTACCTGCAAGAGCAGGGTTTCAACGCCCTGGCGCTGTACGGTGAGCTGGAGCAGCGCGAGCGCGACCAGGTGCTGGCGCAGTTTGCCAACCGCAGTTGCTCGGTGCTGGTGGCCACCGACGTGGCCTCACGCGGGCTGGACATCAACCAGCTGGAGGCGGTGATCAATGTGGACATCACCCCGGACGCCGAAGTGCACGTGCACCGCATCGGCCGCACCGGCCGGGCGGGCGAGTCGGGCCTGGCATTGAGCCTGGCCTCCATGAACGAGATGGGTTTTGTCGGCAAGATTGAGCAGTATCAAAAGCGCGAATCGGTCTGGCACAAAGTCGACGAACTGCTCCCCACCGGCAGCGGCCCGCTGCTGCCGCCGATGGTGACGCTGCAAATTCTGGGCGGCCGCAAGGAGAAAATTCGCCCCGGCGACGTACTGGGCGCCTTGACGGCAGATGCTGGCTACACCCGCGAGCAAATCGGCAAGATCAACGTGACCGAATTCACCACCTTTGTGGCAGTCAAGCGCGACATTGCGCAAGAAGCCATGAACAAGCTCAACGCCGGCAAGGTTAAGGGCAAGAGCGTGCGGGTGCGGCTGCTTTAAGCGCCAGTGTGGTGTTTGCCGTGTCAGGCAAACACCTACAGATGCTGCAGCAATCTCCTGACTTCAGTTCCTGAGGTGACGCGATAAAGTTCTCCCAGGCCCAAAGAATCACTTGGTGCCTTGTTATCACCGGAGAATTCAGATGTCACATACCGCTATTGCCCTCAACCCCTTCAGCTTGATGATGGAACCAGAACGGGTACTGCAGACCATGGAACGGTCACAGCAGTTGCGCGGGCTGCGTCGGCACAAGCTGCGCCCTCTGGACAAGCCGCTGATTCCGTACACCGACGAGGCGCTGGCCAGCCGTGCCGCATTTGATGCCGAGATCGAAGCCCAGGACCGCCGCCAACACGCTGCGGCCTACCGCTTGAACTGATCCGGGTTTTCGGGGGTTTTCGAGGGTTTTCTTACCCCCGGTTTTCCCCCACAATGGGTGCACCATGCCCCAATCGCTCACCCCACCCGCTCCAGCCGCGCCCTACCGGGACCGCAAACGCTACGCGTGGCTTCTGTCCTTGCTGGTTCCCTGCACCGTGGGCTTTGGCCCGGCGTTGATGATGGCCAGTGGTGATGCGCGCAGCCTGTGGATTCCGGTGGCATTCTTCTACTTGGTGGCCCCAATGCTCGACTGGCTGCTGGGTGAAGACCTGAGCAACCCACCCGAGAGCGCGGTGCCAAAGCTGGATGCCGACCCCTATTACCGCTGGATCACCTACTTGCTGGTGCCCATTCTGTGGAGTGCGTTCGTCTTCAGTGCCTGGTTTGTGGCGCATTACAGCCTGCCCTGGCATGGCGTGCTGGCCATGGTGCTGATTACCGGCTCGGTGGGCGGCTTTTGCATCAACCTGGGCCATGAACTCGGCCACAAAAACACGATCCTGGAGCGCTGGCTGGCCAAAATCATTCTGGCGCCGTCGGGCTATGGCCATTTCTTCATTGAACACAACCGCGGCCACCACCGCGATGTGGCCACGCCGCTGGACCCCGCATCCTCGCGCATGGGCGAATCCATCTACCGCTTTGTGCTGCGGGAAATGCCAGGCGCTTTGAAGCGGGCCTGGGCGCTGGAAAGCACCCGGTTGAGGCGCGACGGGCAGGCCGTGTGGTCCCTGCACAACGAAATTTTGCAGCCCGCCCTGATTACTGTGCTGCTATGGAGCGCGCTGATGCTGTGGCTGGGGCCTCAGATTTTGGTATTTTTGGTGGTGGCGTCGTTCTGGTCGAATTTTCAGCTGACCTCGGCCAACTACATCGAGCACTATGGCTTGCTGCGCCAGGAGCGCGCACCTGGCAAATACGAGGTGTGCCAGCCCCACCACTCCTGGAACAGCAACCACATCTTCTCCAACTGGGCGCTGTTTCACCTGCAGCGCCACTCGGATCACCACGCGCATCCTTTGCGCCGGTACCAGTCACTGCGTCACTTTGACAATTTGCCACGGCTACCCAGCGGCTACTTTGGCATGTTCACCGTGGCCTACATTCCGCCGCTATGGCGATGGGTCATGGACGAGCGCCTGCTGGGCGTGGTGGGGCGCGACGCAGCCCGCATCAACCTGGACCCGCGCCAGCGCGAGGCGCTGATCCGCCGCTATCAACTCCGGGATGGCACCCCAACCGCCCCGACCGAAGCAGCCTGAGTCCCAGCCAGACCAATTAAAGCGACCAAGCCGGCTGACCCGCTCCGGCGACCAGAACCTACTTGGCTGCGGCAGCCAGCGCGCGCAGCTTGTCTTTTTTGCTGGGCCGCTTGCCCTTGATACCACCCGTGGAGGTGTCAATCGGCTGGCCATCCAGCGCAACGGGCGCGGCAGGTGCCAACTGCTGGGGCTCAAAGCCCGGCACCACCTCCAGCGGCAGACTCAAGCCCTGTCGCTTCTCGATCAACCGGAAATGCGCTTCGGTGTCGGCGCTGACAAAGCTAACCGCCACACCGGCCTCCCCCGCGCGCCCTGTGCGGCCAATGCGGTGGGTGTAGTCCACCGCCGAGCGCGGCAAATCAAAGTTCACCACCACCGGCAGTTGCGAAATATCGAGCCCGCGTGCAGCCACGTCAGTGGCAATCACCACTTTCAGGCGCGAGGCCTTGAAATCCGCCAGCACCTGGGTGCGCTTGCCCTGGCTGAGTTCGCCATGAAAAGGCTCGGCATTGATGCGGGCCTTGCGCAGCTTGTCGGCAATCATCTCGGCTGAATGCTTGGTCGCCACAAACACCAGCACCCGGCCCCAGCGGTGCTCCGCCATCAGGTGACGCAAGAGTTGGGTACGCCGACCAGCATCCACGGCGATGGCGCGTTGCACGATATCGGGCAGGTTTTGCGGCTCGGACTGAATCTCGATGCGCACCGGATCGCGCAGCAGGGTCTGGGCCAGCGCCTGCACCGCCGGGGGAAAGGTGGCCGAGAAAAACAGGTTTTGGCGTTTTTCAGGCAGCAAAGCCAGAATGCGGGCCAACTCCTCGGCAAAGCCCAGGTCCAGCAAACGGTCGGCTTCATCCAGCACCAGGGCTTTGACCTGGGCCAGCGAGATGGCGTTGTGGTGCACCAGGTCCAGCAGGCGCCCGGGGGTGGCCACCACAATGTCCGTGCCGCCGCGCAGTCGGAGCATCTGCGGGTTGATGGATACGCCGCCAAACACAATCGAGACCTTCAAGGCGCGCGGCAGATGCTGCGCCAGGCTGCGAAATGTCTCGCCCACCTGCGTGGCCAGTTCCCGGGTGGGCACCAGCACCAGCAAGGCAGCCCGGCGCAAACTCTCAGGGGGCGTGTTCTCCAGGGCTTGCAGCAGCGGCAGCGCAAAGGCGCCGGTCTTGCCGGAGCCGGTTTGCGCCGAACCCAGCACATCACGCCCTTGCAGCACGGCCGGGATGGCGGCGCTCTGAATAGGCGTGGGCACCTGGTAGCCCTGGGCGGCGACAGCGCGCAGGAGAGAGGGAGACAGGCCGGTGGAAGTAAATGACATAGATCGGTGCTTTTATGAACGTGAGGGCGGGTAAATCAAGGAGAAATGAACCCCCGCGCAACAGGGAAGTTTAAGCTGCCGGCGCACATGCGGGGGCACTGGCAGTGCGTGGACGCATAATCCAGGGCTTGCAACCGACACCCGTGCGGGCTGAACCCGGCCCATGCGCTGGCCGAAGCGCCGACGGCGCGTCGCACCCATTCTCAAGAGGCAACCGTGAAAAAGACGTTCAATTTAAACATCGAAGGCAAGAACCGCGACCGCGTGTTGGAAGCCACCAAGCATGAAATCCGCAAGTACGTCAAAAGACAACGGCGTGTGCCGCTCCCTGAAGGCGTTGACTTTTGGGACTTTGACTGCAAGTTCGGCACCAGCAAAGACAATGCCGAGGTGGTCCACTTCGCCACGATCACCCCCCTGATTGACGCCGTGGCCCAAGCCGGTGGCGACGCCTTTTATCTGGAACTGCTGGCCAAAAATGGCGTTCGCACCGCCCGGCCAAATGCTGCGGATTCAAATGATGACGAAGTGCTGAGATAATTGCAGAGTTTTATTATTTAACTGGAGTTATCGAGATGGCCAAAGAGTTCCGTACAGAAGCAGAGCGTGTTGCAACCCCCCGCCCGGTGCCCCCCGCAGGCGTGTGCTTCACAGCACCAAAAGGCCAAAAGCGCAGCCTGGAGCGTGGCGTGTCCACCAACAACAAGAAGAACCCAGGCAAGCGCTGCAAAAAAGGCGGTTGATTTCGGCTTGGGTTTGTCAAAAAAGGGCGGTCCAACCGCCCTTTTTGCATTTTTGGAGCAAATTTGACCTCAAGCCGGCGTCTTCTAATGGTTTATAGCTATATATTAAATAGCAATTTGGCTTGCATACCCTCCTGCACGAAAAGGGCACGCCGGTAAGCACAACGACATCTGCCTGACACATTGCGCCGCTACTGTCGGGACTTCAAACAGGAGTCCCTATGGAAACTGCCATCCACGTCAGTGCATTAAACAAAACCTTCCCCAACGGCCGTCGGGCCCTGCAAGACATTTCCCTGACGATTGAATCAGGCGAAATGGTGGCCCTGATCGGTGCCTCCGGCTCTGGCAAATCAACTTTGCTGCGGCACATGGCAGGCCTGATGGCGGGCGACAGCGCAGGCGCTGGCCTCATAGAGATCAACGGCAAGACGGTCCAGCGCCAAGGCAAAGTGGCGTCTGACATTCGCAAGACACGGGCCGGAGTGGGCTTTGTGTTCCAGCAATTCAACCTGGTGGACCGCCTGCCGGTGATTGTGAATGTGCTGGTGGGCACCCTGCACCGCCTGCCGATGTGGCGCAGCCTGGTTCGCTGGTTCAGCGCGGCTGAAGTGGCCAGTGGTGTCGCGGCGCTCAACCGTGTTGGCATTGCCGAGTGCTGGGCCCAGCGCGCCTCCACCCTGTCGGGCGGGCAACAGCAGCGTGCTGCCATTGCGCGAGCCATGGTGCAAGGCGCCAAAGTGATTCTGGCCGACGAGCCCATCGCCTCGCTGGACCCCGAGTCTTCACGCAAAGTCATGGACATCCTGGCTCAGGTGAACCGGGAAGACGGTTGCACCGTAGTGGTGTCCTTGCATCAGGTCAATGTGGCCATGAAATATTGCGCCCGCACCGTGGCGCTGCACCAGGGGTGCGTGGTGTACGACGGCCCCTCGGCGGCGCTCACGCCCACCCTGCTGCGTGAACTGTATGGCGCTGACGCCGACGACATTCTGGCGCTGGGCGACCACATCTCAAGCCTGCAAGACCCCAAAGTGACCGCCCCCCATCTGGCATGGACCGCACCGCTTGCGGGCCTGCCCGCGATGGCGCAGGCGGCTTGAATTTCCGTCTTCTCCCTGTTAACACTCTTATTTACTGCAAAGGAACTTCCTGTGATCTCAAAAATTTTTGCCAGCCTGGCTGGTGCCGCTCTCATCGCCTTGAACCCCGTCGCTGCCCAGGAGTTGAAGGAGATAACTTTCGGCATCATTTCGACGGAATCCACCCAGAACCTCAAATCCTCATGGCAGCCGATTCTGGACGACATGGCCAAAAAGACCGGGATGAAGATCAACCCCTTCTTTGCCCCGGATTACGCCGGCATCATTGAGGGCATGCGCTTCAACAAGGTTCAAGTGGCCTGGCACGGCAACAAGTCAGCCATGGAAGCGGTGGACCGCGCTGGTGGTGAGGTGTTCGCGCAGATGGTCAATGCCGATGGCACACAAGGCTATTACTCGCACCTGATCGTGCACAAAGACAGCCCGATCAAGTCGCTGGATGACATGCTCAAGCAAGGCAAGAACCTGTCGTTTGGCAATGGCGACCCCAACTCGACCTCGGGCTTCCTGGTGCCCAGCTACTACGTGTTTGCCCAAAACAAGATTGATCCCAAGTCCTTCTTCAAGCTGACGCGCGCGGCCAACCACGAAACCAATGCACTGGCCGTGGCCAACAAGCAGGTGGATGTGGCCACCAACAACAGCGAAAACCTGGAAAAGCTCAAAGACAGACTGCCCGCCAAGTTCAACGACATCCGCGTGATCTGGTCCTCGCCGCTGATTCCGCTGGACCCGCTGGTGATCCGCAAGGACCTCTCCGAGGCCACCAAAGCCAAAGTGCGTGATTTCTTTTACAGCTACGGCAAAGCCACCCAGCAGGAAAAGGACAACCTGTTCAATTTGACCAAGCTGTCGGGGTTCAAGGCCTCCACCAACGACCAGCTCATCCCCATTCGCCAGCTCGAACTCTTCAAGACGCGCAACAAGCTGGAGACGGATGAGTCGCTGGCTGTGGCTGACAAGCAGTCCAAATTGGCCGACATCGACAAACAACTTGCAGCGCTGACTCAGGGCAAATGATGCGAATCGTCACACCACAGGGTGTCACGGCCGCGCCTGCAGCGTCAACCCAGCACGCACCGCGCACCAGCCTGCTGGGGTGGCTGGCGTGGGGCATTTTGTTGGCGCTGCTGGCAGGGTCCTGGAATGGGGCCGACATGCGGCCCTGGGACTTGGTGCGTGACTCGGGGAACATGGCCACCTATGCGGCCGACTTCTTTCCGCCCAAGTTCACGGACTGGCGCCTGTACCTGACCGAGATGGTCATCACGCTGCAAATTGCGCTGTGGGGCACGGCTCTGGCCGTGGTGTTTGCGGTCCCAATGGGCTTGTTGTCTTCGGCCAACATCACCCCGGCCTGGATTCATCAGCCGGTGCGCCGGCTCATGGACGCGGCCCGCGCCATCAACGAGATGGTGTTCGCCATGCTGTTCATTGTGGCGGTGGGTCTGGGCCCTTTTGCGGGGGTGCTGGCGCTGTTTGTCCACACCACCGGGGTGCTGGCCAAACTGTTCTCTGAAGCCGTGGAGGCGATTGACCCCCAGCCCGTGGAAGGCATCCGGGCCACAGGCGCCAACGCGCTGGAAGAAATTGTCTACGGCGTCATTCCCCAGGTGCTGCCCTTGTGGATTTCCTATACGCTGTACCGGTTTGAATCCAACGTGCGTTCTGCCTCGGTGGTGGGCATGGTGGGGGCCGGAGGCATCGGGGTGGTCTTGTGGGAGATCATTCGGGGCTTCCAATACGCCGAGACCTGCGCGGTGATGATCATCATCGTTGTCAGCGTGTCGGTCATTGATGTGATCTCCGCACGTATTCGCAAGTCACTCATTTAAAACTGCCCAACCAGGTTGAGACAGAAAGCCCGTGAGGGCTTTCTTTTTTTAACTAAACAGGCTCAAATGCTTTCGAGGTCTTCGTCCAGGCCTTCGTTGTCCATGACGGCAATTTCAGCATATTGAACGGCATTCAATTGATGGCGAAAAGCCTGGAAGGCATGGCGTGCGGTGACTTCGACGTTGCCTTCATCATCTGCCACCGCGGCGGCCAAATGGTGCTTGGCTGCTGCCGAAAAGTGGAGAGCTGCCATGCGATGGTATTCACCCACCGTTTCAAATTCGTCGTCCAGAGTTTCTCCTTCCGACTCGTCAGCAAAATTTTCTTGCGTATCAGGATTGTTTTCGTTCGTCATAACGTGCCCATAAATAGTGAAGAACGGCGACGTGCCGCTTGCGCAGCATGCGCGTCCTTGATGAAAACCTGATGACAAATTGCATCATTCCACACGGGCACTATCTTCACGCCTTATGCAAGCCACCAGATAGTCGGCCAACTGGCGGCCGGCATCCGCCAAAGCACCCTGATTAACGATGGTGTGGTCAACGCGCAAGGTCGAGAAATGCACGTTGCGAGCCAGTCGCTGACTGACCTCGTGCGGCGCATCGCGCCCACGCTGCGCCAGCCGACTCGCCAGGTGGTCGGCATGGGCGACGATTTGCACTACCCGCACGTTCTCTGCAACGCCGAGCGCGCCAACATGTTCGCGGGATCCATTGACCACCACCACCTGGCCCGCGGCTACCGGCAAGGCATAGCGCGACTCAATGCCGTACTGAAAACCGTGCGCCTCCCACTGCCAGGCCAAGCCGGTGCCTGCGCTCATCTGCGCAAACTGCTCGGTGGTGACTTCATCGTGATCCGAACTGCCGTGTGACGGGCGTGTCACCACGCGGCGCGAAAACACGATCCGCGGACGGTCCGCCAAATGCGCGGCGGCCCAATTCATCACACTGTCTTTGCCGGCACCCGAGGGGCCGCACACCAACACCCACAGGCCGCTCATGCGCTCAGGGCCACATCAGCGATGCGTCGAAAGGGCTCACCCGGCGCCGGCTCGACAAACAGGCACAGCCGGTCCAGCAGCAAAGGCGATGAGGCGTTCAACTGCGCCACGGGAGCAGCCACCGCCTGGTGTATGCGCTGCGCGCTCTGCGGATCCACCGGGCCGCTCAGCGTGAAGTGAAAGCGGAACCGATCCAGCACGTAAGGGTAGCCGTAGGTGTGCAGCAATACCTGCTCGCGCGCGTCAAGGTCTTCAACCTTGCGGCGCGCCAGATCAGCTGCAGACAGGGGCGCGCGCAAGTCGTCCAGCCCGGTCACGCAGGCGGCGGCCAGGTGCATCAGGTCGTCGCCTGCACGTGTGGGCATCAGCGCCACAAAGTCACCCAAACTCGTCACTTGCAACGGCCCCAGCACCACGGGCTTGAGGGTGGCAGCCAGCCCGTGCAGGCGCGCGGTCAAATCATCAGCCGTGTGGCCCCCACTCAAACTGAAGGGCGCTTTCAAGGTAGCGTGAAAACCGTAGCGGCGTGGATAGGCGGTGATCTCCAGCAGTTCGGCGGGCGCCACATGAGCCTGCGAGGGCGGTGGCAGCGGGATGTTGTCTCGCTCGTCGCGCCCGAGCCAGTGGGCGCCCAAGGTCCACCACGGCGAGCCGTGTGCGGGTGTGAAGTAAATGGCGTAACGCGCGTTCATGCCACGTCTCCCGCGTTCACCACCAGTTGCACCCGGTCGCCACAAAACACGGTCTCGCCGTACTTGATGGGTACGCCGTCCATATCGACATCCAGGCACTCCACGCACAACAGGGGCCGGTTCGCGGGTTGCTGCAAGAGCTGCGCATTTTCATCGGTGGGCATTTGCGTGGTGATGCGGCTGTTGGCGCGCACATAGTCCTGCACGCCAAAGTGTTTGAGGATCTCGGTGGTGCGGGTGCCCTCATTGAGCATGGCCAGCAGGCCGCAGAAACGCAGCGCCGGGTAGTAGGCAGTGGCCAGGCCGATGGGTTTGTCGTTGGCCTCGTCCAGGGTTTCCACCTTGAGCACCCGGGCGCCTTTGTCGAGCTTGAGTTCACGCAGGGCCCGCTCAGGCGCGGTGATTTCGCAGGCGGTCAGCAGTTGCTTGCTGGGCAGCAAGCCTTGGCGCAACAAGTTTTCGCTAAAGCGGGTGCGCTTGGAGAGGGCGTAGTCCAGCAACTCGTGCTGAACGAAGGTACCCCGGCCGGGCTCAATGCGCACCAGACCCTCGGTTTGCAAAGCGGCCACCGCCTGACGCAGGGTGTGCCGGTTCACGGCAAAGCGGGCCGCCAGCTCAACTTCTCCCGGCAGACGGCCCGTGTCGGCGTAGGCACGGTCACGAATTTCGGTACTCAGGGTGTCTGCAATTTGTCGCCAGCCGGAAACGCCCGCGCGCCGGCCCTGGGAACCGGAATTGAGGTGACCAAAGGTCATGGAGGTACTCCTTAGCGATCAATCAGCCCGACACTCTAGCCCACGATTGAGACAGCAGCGTGACATCTCTCCCGCAGACTTACGCAGCCCTCAATTATTGCGAGAGGCGCGTTGCGCCAGCATCAGCGCCCCCACGCCCGCCAGACTGAGCACCAGCAGCAGCCACAGTCCATGGTTGTAGCCCACCTGCGGCGTCCACAGCAGGCCCAGCATCAGCGGCGCACTGGCCCGCGCCAGGGCCAGCGGAACACCCAGTGCGCCGTTCAGACTCGCGGCATGCGGGTGGCTAACATATTGGGCCATGGCGGTGCCCTTCACGATGGTCAGCATGCCGTTGCCCAGCCCGTAGAGCAACACAAACAAAAACACGGCTCCGGCCTGCACACCCTCTGAGAACGCGGCGGCCAGCAGGCAAGCCAGCGCCAAGGGGAGCAGGCAGGGAATCAGGCGGTTGGCCGTGTGCAGGTCCATATGGTGCTCAAAGAAATACAGCACCAGCCGCCCCAGCACCTGAATGACGCCGATGCTGGCGGGGATGGCGATTACCCAGGCCTCGCTCAGCTGGTTTTCACGCAGCAGGCTCACCATGTGCGTGGGCAAGGCCACGGTCACCGCCATCATCAGGATGACGAAGCTGCCCACCCCGAGAAACGGCGCACTGCGCAGCAGGCGCGAGAGTTCGCCTGCGCGGGCGCCGCCGCTGGCGTGGCCGCTGTGCGACGGCCCCGGCGCGCCCTTGAGCAAACCGGCATGAATGGGCGCGCACACCAGCCAGTGCAACGCAGCCAGCGGCAGCAGGGCATGGCGCCAACCCCAGGCTGAAATCAACCAGGCGGTGAGCGGCATGATGACCGTGCTGGCCAGCCCGCCCAGAAACGTCATGGTGATGATGGCGCGCCGGAAATCAGTCGGAAACCGGCGCGTGAGCACCGCAAAGCCGGGTGAATACAACACACAGGCCATCGCCACGCCCAAGCCGATCCACACTGCATAAAAGCCGGCCATGCCGGTGATTTGCCCATGCAGCACGAGACACACACCGGCCAGCACCGAGCCCGTGGTCATGACCACGCGCTCATGGCCCCTGTCAATCCAGCGGCCCACGGGGTAGGCCATCAATCCCTCGGCCAGCAACGCCAGACTGAAGGCCAGCGACGACTGCGCGCGACTCAGGCCCAGCTCATGC
>JBIIVW010000198.1:0-6259 GCA_044339205.1 Rhodoferax sp.
GGGGCGGCACTGGCCACGCCGTCAAACCGGAACCGGGCGCCTGCCCACTGACCGGTGCCGGACAATTGCAGGCTGCCCTCCCGCGTCTCCAGTTCCAGCGAGGGGGCCGCGCCTCCCTGGATCGTGGCGCGGTAGCTGCCCATGGGTTTGAGGGTGGACAGGCGTGATGAGATGTTGTCAGCGTCCAGCAGGAGGCGCCCGGCCATCGCCATGCGCCCACCCGCCCATTGCAGGCTCAGTCCCTGGGTGGCTAAAGCGAGTTGGCCCTCGATCTGGACTGTGTTCCAGGGGGTGCCCAGGCCGGTGAGCCATTGCGCGGGCCACTGCGAGACGCTGTCGGCCAGAACCAATTGCGCCCCGCTCCAGCCGGGAATCAGGTTCAGGCGCCAGGCTTGTTGCATGCAGCAATCTGCCTGCAGCTTGACCTGCAGGCCGTTGGGTGCGGGCTGAATCAACCAGCTCACCCGGCCGGGCAGGGTCGCTGCGGCTTGACTGCCTGCACCGCCGGTGAGAGTGAGTTTGGTCGAGCCGCTCCAAACGGTGCCCCGGGCCTCCTGAAAAACCAGTCGCCCCTGGCTGGCCTGCTGCAGCGCCCCTGTGAGCCAGCGTGCCGGCGCCTGAAAAAGCACAACGAGCAGCAGACCCGTCAGCGCCCCGGTCAGGGCCCATCCCCAAGGGGCCGAGATGCCATTGGACGATGTGGATGCCCTGGGGGTAGAACGGGTGAGGCGGGCCATGGAATGAGCAGTGTCGAAAAAACGACGCCTAGCGTGTGCTCAGGATGAGCACCATCGCCCCATCCCAGGTGCCCGACGCATTGCGCACCAGGCGTGCCTCCGCGGGGGAGACGCGCGCAGTCAGGCGTGCCTGCGTCAGCCATTGGGCTAGCGCATCTGCAGAAGCCCCTTTGATGGTGAGCGTTACCCGCTCTCCGACCATGGTCAGTTGCGCATTCGGGCCCAGGTTTTTTGCCGAGGCTTCCAGCAGACGCCGCGATTCAGCGAGTGTCATGACGGGCTGGGCCTGAAATGTTTTGGCCTGCTGCTGCAGGCGCTGCATTTGCTCCAGTTGCGTTTCAAGCAGCCGCAACTGCTGGGGTGCACTGCGCAGCGTTGAAAGTGCGGGCGCCAGCGCTACCCACCACAGCACGGCGCCCAGCACCAGGGTAAGTGCCGCCAGCACGGCCTGCTGCTCGCGCCGGGCCAGGGCGCTCCATCGGGCCATCAGCACAGGCGGGAGTGTCATGGTGTGTTGCCTTGTTTGATGAGCAGGCTGTCCTGGTCGGGGGTTACCAGGTAGCCCTGGGCTTTCATTTTGAAGGCAATTTGTTCCATGTCCGGGGGCTGCAGCGTCAGCCCCCGCAGGCGAAGTTCTCCGGCTGCGAACTCAATGCCGCTGGGAATCGTATTGGCGGGAGCGGATGCGCCAAACAAGGCCATCATGGTTTCGAAGTCGCGTCCAGTCGGGGCGCCGCTCATCTGCTGCAAGGCCGCAACTTCCCGCGCCATTTGAATCGGCGCATCCACCACCACCTGCACACCCGGAAAGGTGCTGATGAGTGTGTTGCGAACCGCAGCGCGCTGGGCTTGAATGGCCGCCTTTTCGCGCCAGGCCAGGGTATTGAGGCCGGCGATGTTGACCACCACCAGTGCCACCAGGGCCAGGCGCGCAGCGCGCCAGCGCGGGGCACGCATGAAGTTGGCCAGGGCCGCGAAGCTGCTTTTGAAGGCGCGGCTGCGGCCTGACTGCACCAAATCAAACTGTGCCAGATCCCAGGGCGACGCGCTGGCCTGCAGGCGCCGCAGGGCTGCTTGCTGCAAGGCGACGGGGCGTTTGAAGAGTTGTTCGGCCAGTTCGGCCACGGCGGGCTCGGCCACGATGCTGTGCGCCTCGGGCCAGTTCAGCAAAGCCGCTGATTCCGCCGACAAAGGCCAACTGGATACGCCGCCGCGACCCGTGAACACCAGGCGGGCGTCTGCGGGTTCTCCCAACACATGAAGCACATCGGCGGGCGCATCGGGGGCAAATTCCGGCACCACCCGACTCACCTTCAGGCCGGCCATCTCCAGCGTTTGCAGGGATGTGCGCAGCCAGGCGCGGTCACACACAGCCACCCACAGGGGGGCGTCGGGGCGAGGATCAGGGGCAATTGCAAAATGGAGCTGCGAGGTCTCGTCGAGCAGTCGGTCTTCCAGCAGGCCTTCGAGCACGGCGCGCAGGCGCGGGGTGCTTTTGTCCTGGAACATCCCTTTGCCCAGTGTGCCCCGGGGCAACTGCACCTCGTGCCACGACAAGTGGCATGGCGCTACCAAGGCAACCACTTCGGCGTCTTTGGGTCGGGGTAGCAGGGCCAACGGTGCACGCGAGGTGTCGCCTGGCGTCACGCCATCGGACGTCAACAGGTAGTCGTATCCGGCATTGTCAGCGGATGGGTGGGCGGGGAGGGTGACGATCAAGGTAGGCATAAGGGGTGCTCAGCCAATTATTGTAGGGTGGGCTGGGCACGCGCCGCGCCGCGCTGGCGCCACAGTGTTTTGACCGTCAGACCATCGCGTTGCACGACGGATTGCTCTTGCACCACCGTCTGCCCTACCCGCAGGTTGCCCTGCACTTCAAAAAACCTTGATGCAACGCTGTGCTGGCTGCCATCGAACTGAGCGGCCTCATTGCGCCCTGCTTTGGCGGCCTCGGCCAGCGTTGCCAGATGCGTGATGTTGCGGGCCCGCACCAGGGCTTGCGTATTGGCTTGGTCAAAGGCAGTCACACACGCGTAGATAACCTCAGCCGATGCAGTATTGAGGTTGACCGGTGTGCGCACCGGCAGCAGGGTGATGAACGGGCGCAAAGTGGCGAGGGTGACGGGCGACAGCCCGGCCCAGGCCAGTTGGTCGGTGTTGCGGGGCAGCAGGGGTGCGTCGCTCAGGTTCGGTGTGCTGGTGGTTGCGCCTGGGGTTGGGCTGGCGACCTGGGCCCGCAGCAGGGTGTCTGTCAGGATGGCCAACTCGTTGGCGGGCAGGTTCAGCAGCTCAAAGAGCCGGGAAAACGCCACTTGGCTGGGTTCATGAATTTTGCCGTCCTGCACCAGGTTGGTGACGTTGAGACGGGACTGCAGGTCAATGATGTGGCCGGACAAAAAGGCCTCTTCCGTGTCGTCACTGCTTTGGGCATTGCTGCGGTCGGCTGCCAAAAACGTGGATAGCCGGGCTTCTTCCAGGGGCACTGCCCAAGGTTCGGCCAGATGGTCTGCGCCGCCTTTACGGGCATCTTCGCGCAGGATCAGGCGCGCCCAGTCCTGGGCCCCTGTGAGAATCCAGGCCGACTGCGTGCGGCCTCGTTGCGCAGCCTCCACCTCCACGCCGCGCCACTGTTGCCACAGGGTGGCGGAGGCCAGTGAGGCCACCAGCACCACGGTCAGCATGGCCGTCAGGATCGCGGCGCCGCGTTGCGAGTTGGGCGCGTGGCGCGTCATTTGCCGCCCTCCACGCCAGGGCGCAGCCAGTCGCGGGTTAGCGTGCCGTGGATGGCCTGGCCGGGTGGGAGGGTCAGCACCAGGCGCACGCCGTCCGGCACCTGGGAATCTGCAGTAGCCACCAGACCCGCACCGGTTTCAGTGCCTGCGCTAGACAAGGGGTTGCTCCAGGCATCGCTGCGGTAATAAAAAATCTGCCATTGCGCCAGGGGCACCAGCCGCACCTCGCGCAGGCGGTCTTCGTCGCTGGGGTTTTGGGCCCAGATGGCCGCCTTTTGCCAGGCAGCCTGCACCTCGCCGCGGCTTCGCAAGGGGGGGGATTGCCAGCGCAGCCACTGACCCTGGCCGTCCAAACTGCGTTGTGACCAAGCCACCACGGTCAGCCCCTCGCCAGGGCTTGATGCGCTTCGGCGCAACAAACGCAGCGCGCGGCCGTCCCAGTCCAGGTTCGGGGTGGCGGGCTGGGTGGCCAGGGCATCCAGGTCCGCGCCCCACTGCCCCAGCGCGGCCTGGAGGGTCAAGACCTCATCGGAATGCTGGCGCATTTGGGTCTGCGCCCGCGTCATGCCGTCCAGGCCGCGCCAACTCAGGGCGGCCATCAGGGCCATCAGGCTGATGGCTACCAGCAGCTCGATCAGCGTGAAGCCGCGAAATCGGCATTGTTTTGCCACGGGCTTGCTTAAAAGCGTGGGCTTTCTGCGGGGCTGCATCAGTAGCGACCCACCACGGTGGACAGGCGCAGCACGGGCACCTCGTCCTTGAGCACTTGTGCATCAACGCGGCTGAAATTGGGGTTGGGCGTGGCGCGCACGGCCAGGGCCACGGCAAAGTCCTGGCCCGCCTGGGTACACGCGATGACGGTGTCGCCCACGCCCGGCATCTGGCGCGCCAGGCGCACCTTGATGAGTTCGTTTTCCGCGCAAATCTGGCCCAGCAAGATGTCGGATTGGCGCTGCGCATGGCGGGTCAGGGCGTTGGTAGCCTGCAAACCGGCCATCAGGGCAATGGCCACGATGCTCAGGGCCACCAGCACTTCCACCAGAGTGAATCCCTGGACGTTGGCGTGGCTTGGGTTGCCAGAGAGTCGGGGTGTCACGGTGTCACTCAAGGGCGCGCAGTGCGAATTCAGGGCGCAGCCAGGGCAAACGGCCGCACACCGTCGGTGGCAATGCGCACCTGGCGATCACTCTGGCTGCTGGAGGTCAGCACGACGGACTGGGGGCCAATGACGGGCTCGGGACCCAGCAGCAGTGTGGCCGCCTGGGCGGGGCTGGTCTGGCTGACTGCCCGCGTGTCGGCGTCCAGCCATTGCTGGGGCAGTTCGGTCGCGGCCAGGCCTTCGAACCGGAAACCACCGGGCTGGGCGCGCCACCTCACCGGCACGCCACTGACCTGGGAGCGGGCCCGGGCGGATTCCAGCAAGGCGGCGAGGCGCTCGGCCTCGCGGTCCAGTTGCACTTGGGAGGAGTCGCGCATGGAAAACCCGACACCCACCGACACCAAGGCCACGATCACCAGAACCACCAGCAATTCCAGCAGGGTGAACCCTCGGCTCCGAGCCTTACTGCCAGCTTCCAATGTCTGCATTGTTGCCCTCGCCGCCGGCCTGACCGTCGGCACCGAAGGACATCACATCAACTTCGCCCTTAAGGCCGGGATTGATATACAGATAAGCCCGGCCCCAGGGGTCGCTGGGGAGTTTTTCAAGGTAAGTCTTCCAGTTGACAGGCACCGGGGGGCTGGTGGGTTTGGTCAACAGGGACTGCAGACCCTGCTCAGCCGTTGGAAAGCGCTGGTTGTCCAGTTTGTAGAGCTTGAGGGCCTGCATGAGGTTATTGACGTCGGTGCGCGCTGCGGTCACGCGGGCGTCATCGGCCCGGTCCAGCACGTTGGGCACGATCAGGGCGGCCAACACGCCAATGATCAGGAGGACCACCATCAGTTCAATCAGCGTAAAACCGCGTTGAACCGCGTGGCGCAGGGTGGCGAAAGGGGCGTTCATGGGGATGGGTTCACTCATAGGACTTGGTCGCTTCAATGATAATCGACCCATGCAGACTTACCCGCATTCAACCTGGCCTTTACGTGTTGGCACATTTGCGCTTGCCGCCTTGGCGGCGGGCAGCGCAGCTTTTTGGGTGCTGAACTGGCGGGCTGTTGCCACGGCTCCAATGACTGCGGGGGTTTTCTCAGGCCCTGCGCCGATGGAGCCGCAAGCCGTTGCACGCCTGCTCGGTGGTGGTGGGGTGGGCGCCGCTGCTGCCGCACCGGTGTCGGTGGCCCCTAGCCGTTACATGCTCAGCGGCGTGGTGGCCGGGAGCGGGCCGCGGGGATATGCCCTGATCGCCATTGATGGCCAGCCTGCCAAGCCTTTCAGGGTGGGAAGCCCGGTGGGCGATGTTCTGGTGCTTCAATCGGTCAGTGCCCGTAGCGCTACGCTGGGCGCCACGCGGGAGGCGCCCCCGGCGCTTACACTGGATCTGCCACCGTTAGCGCCGCGTTAGACGCCAGTCTTGTGCCTGATTCGTCACGCCACGCTGTGCCCCAGCGCCAGGTGTCCTGACGCACGCCAGTGGCCACTGTCGACAATGAGCCCAAGCTCATCAACTGCTACTGAGTCAAGTCATTGACTTAACGCACTATCGAGTCTCAGTCCGGCAGGGCACCAGCATGGGTCGCATGCCCAAAGCTGCACCGGTGTCGCAACTCACTGAAGTGGGTACGGATGCGTTTGACCCCCTGGTGAGACTAATCCAACGCCAACCTCATGGCGTCGATCACCGCCTTGTA
>JBIIVW010000199.1:0-6227 GCA_044339205.1 Rhodoferax sp.
ATCGGGCTGTGCCCGAGGCCCTTGAGCTGCGGAAAGACAAACCACATCCAGTGGCTGGTTTTTTCACCCAGCGACAACTCGTTGCAGACAGATTCATAGACCAGGTCCTGGGCTTGTACAAACCGTTGTAGCCCTTGTGTTGTCAAGTTCATGATGATGAAAAAGTCTGTGAGTTTAAAAATCAGGGCGCCTGCATTTGCTGGCGCCTGAGTTGGTTGCGTAAATGGTATTGCTCGCGGTCCAGGGCGCGCATGTCTTCGCGCAAGCGTCGCTTGCGGTCGTCGTTGGTCGTTTCTTCAAGTTGCTTTTGCAGGCGCTTCAGGTGGCCATCGTTGCGCTGGAGTTCGCCTTGCGTGCGGTGAACCTGCAAGCCTGCGTCCATATAGCGCAGATAAGGCTCATCACCCCACTGGCCTTTGCAAACGCCGGCCTTGGCTGTGTTGCCTTGCAGGCCCTCACGCCAGCCGTTGGCGGCTGTACAAAACCGCGCAATTCCGTCGTCCCAACCCCGCTGATAGGCCTGAGGCTGAGGGCGTATACCGGCTTTGGCACAACTCTCGGTATGGGCGGCCAAGCGGCTGTGGTGCTCACCTCGCGCGCCATCGTCAAAACCAATGCGCTGCCAGTCGGCCACCTGGCATTCCGATACCGTCATGGTTTCGCAGCCTGCCAAGGCCACGGCAGAGGCTAAAACCAGGAATTTGAGCGGCGTCATGCGCGGATTCTAGTGCTTGGAGTCAGACGGCCTGCCCGGCTTCCAGCGCTTGAGCAACAGGGCATTGCTCATGACGCTCACTGAACTCATGGCCATGGCGGCACCGGCCACCACTGGATTCAAAAATCCGAATGCTGCCAGCGGTATGCCGGCCACGTTGTAGGCAAAAGCCCAAAACAGGTTTTGCCTGATTTTGGCCACTGTGCGGTCTGAAATGTCCAGGGCCGCTTCAATCAACAAGGGGTCGCCCCGCATCAAGGTGATGCCAGCGGCGTGCATGGCGACATCCGTGCCGCCACCATCCAGGTTGGCCATGGCCATGCCGACCTGCGCTGCTGCCAGGGCCGGCGCATCATTGACGCCGTCGCCCACCATCGCCACCGTATGCCCGCCTTGCTGCAGTGCCACGACTTTGGCGGCCTTGTCGCCTGGCAGGACCTCTGCCATGACTTCACCTGATTCCGGTGACAACCCCAGGCGGCGCGCCATGGCCTCGGCGGCGCCCTGGTTGTCGCCTGAAATCATCACGGTCTTGATGCCTCGGGCCCGCAAAGCCGCAATGGCTTCTTTGGCACCGGGCTTGGGTTCGTCGCTGAAGGCCATCAGTGCGCACAAGCGCAAGCCCTCAGACGTGCGCTCGGCCATGGCCGAGACCGTGGCACCTTGAGCCTGCAGTACGGCGCCTTGCGGGGCCAGGCTTTGGGTGTCCACCCCCAACTCTTCCATCCAGCGCAGGCTGCCAATCAGGAAACTGCGCCCGGCCACCTCCCCTTCAGTGCCCCGGCCGGGCACGGCCCGCACGTTGTCTGGCATACCGAAGGCCAGGCCTTTGTCTTGCGCATACCGGGTCACCGCGCGTGCCAAAGGGTGTTCACTGCCACTTTGCAGGCTGGCGGCAGACTGAACAGCGGCTTCCTCGGTCATACCGGGCGCCACCAAAAGCGTGCTCAACTTGGGCCGGCCCAGGGTCAGGGTGCCGGTTTTGTCAAAGGCGACTATGTCCACCTTGTGCGCCAACTCCAGCGCCTGCGCGTCCTTGATCAAAATGCCATGTTGTGCAGCCACGCCGGTACCCGCCATGATGGCTACCGGCGTGGCCAAGCCCAAGGCGCAGGGGCAGGCAATAACCAGCACCGCTACAGCATTGATCAGTGCCTCCTGAAACGGATGGCCCGTGAGCCACCAGCCCAGCACCGTAACCAGCGCAATCACCAGCACCACGGGCACAAACACCGCACTCACCTTGTCCACCAGGCGCTGAATGGGCGCCTTGGCCGCCTGTGCGTCTTCCACCAGGCGAATGATGCCGGAGAGCACGGTCTCGCTGCCCACAGCGCCGACCTGCATCACCACGCGACCATCCCCATTGATGGAGCCGCCCGTGAGCACAGCCTGTGGTTGTGAGCCAGCATGCTTCTCTACCGGCAAGGGTTCGCCCGTGAGCATCGATTCATCCACCTGGGTGTGGCCTTCCAGCAGCAAGCCGTCCACCGGAAAACGCTCGCCAGGCTTGACCACCAGCCGGTCACCCACCAGCACCTCGGCCACGGGTACGTCAACTTCGCCGTCCGGCCCTATCAGGTGAGCCGTGTCCGGGCGCAGCGCATGCAAGGCCCGAATGGCCGACGTGGTCTGGCGCTTGGCGCGGGTCTCCAGCCATTTGCCCAGCATCACCAGCGTGATCACCAGAGCCGAGCCCTCAAAGTAAAGATGCACCATGTCGCCCGGCTGGGCCGTGAGCCACAGCCACACCGACAAGGCCCAGCCGGCAGTCGTGCCGATGGACACCAACAGGTCCATGTTGCCGGTGCGCGCCTTTAGCGCATGCCAGCCACCCCGGTAAAAATGGGCGCCCAAAATGAATTGCACCGGTGTGGCCAGTGCAAACTGCAGCCAGGCCGGCAGCATCCAGTGCAGGCCAAACAAGTCACCGGCCATGGGCAGCACCAGCGGCGCGGACAAGGCCAGACCCATGGCCACGGGTAAAAAGCCAGCCCAAGGTGAAGTGTTTTCGGCCAATACGCCAGCGTCACTGGCGCGCGGCTCATAGCCTGCATCGCGCACGGCGCGGCGCAAGCGGGCCTCGATGTGCTCGGCTGGCACAACCTGGATGCGGGCTAACTCCGTGGCCAGATTCACGGCCACCTCCTGCACACCAGGGATTTTCTTGAGCGCCCGCTCGACCCGGCCCACGCAAGAGGCACAGGTCATGCCGCCAATACCGATATCGATAGAAAGTGCCGCGGGCACCGCATCGATGCTGGCGTTGGGGCGGGGGGTGGGGGTCGCTGTCATGGATTCATCCTAAACTTATCTGGTTGAACGAGCTTGGCGCTATGCTTGCCCGGCAAGTGACGTTTGATCATTTCACCGACAGGAGCTTTCCATGCACCAAACCTTTACCGTCACCGGCATGACCTGTGGCCATTGCGAAAAAGCCGTGACCCGCGCGTTGAAGCAGGTGGACCCTGAAGCCGAAGTCAGCATTGACCGGGCCGCCAACCAAGTGGTGGTGCAGTCCGCGCAGGCGCGGGAATTGTTGGCCAAGGCCATTGCCGAAGAGGGCTACGAGGTAGCGCCAGTCTGAATTTTTTCACCATGGGCTGGTCATAAATAAATAGCAACAAAGCTTTATTATTCGCCGGCTATGGCCCATTTTTATACTGAATAGGGCACCCATGACGTTGGATTTGCCAGTCACCTGGCAATATTGACTGTGGCGTGCGCGTCGTGGCTGGCTTAGCCTTTCTGAGCTGGTGCCCGTTTTACACCACGCTGGGTATTAACATCTGCCCGATGAAGAGCAAGGCCTGACAGCTGCTACAAAAATACGTTTCAGAAGCATTGAATCACGCCGGCCACAAGCCGACTTGATGAAAAGAATGCTTACAGCGCCGCTTCCAGGATGCGGCGGCTAACGTCCACTGTCAGGTCGCCGTGTTCGCTCAGTTTGGTCATGCCGTGGGCCTCCAGCTGGGCAACCAGCACGTCGATGGCGTCAGCGCCCAAACCATAGGCACTCAGGTGTGTGGGGACGCCCATGCGCTCAAAGAAGTCACGGGTGTGGTCAATGGCCGCGGTAATGCGTTCGTCGTCCGTGCCGCTTGTGATGCCCCAGACCCGCTTGCCGTACTGCAGCAGTTTGTCGCGCTTTTGTGCCCGGCGCTCGTTCAACAATGCGGGCAACACGATCGCCAGCGTGCGGGCGTGGTCAATGTTGTGCTGCGCGGTAAGTTCGTGGCCAATCATGTGGGTTGCCCAGTCTTGCGGCACCCCGGCACCAATCAGGCCGTTCAGCGCCAGCGTGGCGGTCCACATCAGGTTGGCACGGTCGTCGTACACGGGTTCGGGCGCGGCCAGCAGGCGCGGGCCGATTTCTATCAGGGTCTGCAGCAGCCCTTCGGCAAAACGGTCTTGCACCGGGGCGTTCACCGGGTAGGTCAGGTACTGCTCCACCGTGTGCACAAACGCATCCACCACACCGTTGGCCAATTGTTTCACCGGCAAGGTGTAGGTTTTGGTCGGGTCCAGCACCGAGAACACGGGAAACAGGTGGCGGCTGCGAAACGCCAGCTTGGCCCCGATATCGCGCCGGGTGATGACCGAACCGTTGTTCATCTCCGAGCCCGTGGCGGGCAAGGTGAGCACGGTGCCAAAGGGCAAGGCCTTGTCGATGTTGCGCCCGCCTTTGAGCAAAATGTCCCAGGTATCGCCCTCAAAAGGCACCGCCGCGGCAATGAACTTGGCCGCGTCGATGACAGAGCCACCGCCTACGGCCAGCAAGAAGTCGAAGCCCTCGGCCCGCACTTGTTCCACGGCTTTCATCGTGGTCTCAAAGCTGGGATTGGGCTCGATGCCACTGAAGGTGCTGTGGGTGCGTGCGCCCAGGGCCAGGCGGACTTCGCCCAACGTGCCGGTTTTCTCGGCGCTCTCACCGCCCACCAGAATCAGCACTTTGGCCGTGGCGGGAACCAGCTTGGCCAGATCGGCGATGCGGTCCTTGCCAAAAACAATATGGGTGGGGTTATGGAAGTCAAAATTCAGCATGGTGTTTCTTGGTGATATGAACACTGGCAGGGTATCAAACCGGGGTGAGCAGCACCCCAGACCCGTGACAATGGCCTTTTTTGCTCCCCCTCAAGCCGCAGCCACAGGCGCAATCGCTGACGCATCCATGCTCAGGCCTTCACCGCCCAGCGCCTCAAACAAGTCAGGCAACAACTTGCGCAGCTCACCCGTAGCAATGGCGGTGTCGGTATCAAAACCATCGTCCTTGCCGGTGGAGGCGCCTTCAAACACCACATCCAGAAACGCCAGCTTCTTGATTTGGAGGCCTTCGGTCAAAACAAACGACACGCGGCTGTCCCAGGTCAGGGCCAGTCGGGTGGGCAACTTGCCGCTTTCCACATACTGCTTGACCTCTTCGGTATCCAGCGGGTGGCGGGAGTAACGCACCACGGCTTTGGACTCGTCAGCCGCCTTGAGTTCGCACTCGCGGTCCACGGTAAAGCCAGGGGGTGGTTCTTGCGTAATCAGCCACTCCGACATGGCGGCGGTGGGCGACACCTTTGTGTCAATGAGCGCCACGGCCAGGCCGGGCAGGCATTTCACCAGCATGGTCACCACCTCGTCGGCGCGGCCCTGGCTGCCGGCGTCAATGCACAGCAGCAAGGCATCGGGATCAATCCACACCGTCACGGCCGATTCTTTGGTAAAGGCCATGGGCATCAGCTGGAGTTTGATGTCGTCCTTGATCTCCCGCAGCTCTTTTTTGCCGGGTTTGCGGCCGGTGGTGGCCTCAATCTGTTGGGCACGCTCATTGGCTTTGCGGGTTACTACCGTGCCCGGCACGGCTTTGGTTTCAATTTTCAGTTTCAGGATCAGCTGCCCGCCCACCGACTCCACCAGGGGGCCATTGGCTGCGCCACGGGGCTCGATCCAGCCGATGGCTTTTTCCTGGCTGGCGCCGCATTCCACGAAACGCGCGGGGTCCATGCCCTCTTCCATTTGCGCCAGGGTCGCAGACCAACCGGCCCCAATTCGATACACGATCACGTTTTTGAACACTTGCAGCCTTTATTGATGATTCACACGATTTCCAAGTCACCAATCATCCCATCAAACACCGCCCGAACTTTTTCACGCAACTTTACAAAATCTCAATCCAGCCTCACGGGCCCGATACACACTGGGAACACACTTCATTTCAAGCTGATGCCACTTCCCGAGCATCAGACCTACTGAAAAGGAAACTTTCATGAAATCAATGTTGAAACCTCTGGCCTTGACCTTGGCTATCGCCGTTACCGGTTTTTCTGCGTATGCGGCTGGCCCGGCTGAAGGGTACGCCGGCATGGGCTCTGGCATGGCCATGCATGAAGGCACGGGACACCACGGCAGGGGCCACATGGACCCGGCCAAGATGCAGGCACGCATGGACAAACGCAACGCCAACCTGAAGTCCCAACTCAAGATCACAGCGAGCCAGGAAGCCGCCTGGGCCACCTATGTC
>JBIIVW010000200.1:0-6211 GCA_044339205.1 Rhodoferax sp.
CTGGGCGTTCCGGCAGCGACAGGGGCGAAACTGGACGTCGTACTGTCCAGACGCCCGCGTCAACTGGCCTATGGCGGCGGCGGCGCAGTAACCAAGCTGGTGTGTGGCTATCTGGCTTGTGATGCGCGGCTTGCCCGCATGCTGTTAGCCGGGCTGCCTTCCGTCGTCAAAGTCAACGTCCGTGGCTCCAATGCCGGTGCCTGGCTTGAAGCATCCTTGCGGTATGCGCTAAGTGAGGCCCGGTCCCCACGGCCGGGCGGAATGGGGGTCTTGGCCAAATTGTCGGAAGTGCTATTTATCGAGGTGCTGCGCATCTACATGAACGAACAAACACAGGGAACCAAAGGCTGGCTGGCTGGCGTCGGTGATCGTATCGTTGGAGCGGCACTTGGCATCTTGCACAAAAGACCTTCACACCCCTGGACGCTGGAAGAATTGGCAAGTGAGGCGGGGACGTCGCGATCGGTGTTGGCAGAAAAATTCCAGCACATCGTCGGGATCGCACCGATGCAGTATTTGACCCAATGGCGAATGCTTTTGGCCGCCAACCTGCTATCGGGCAGCAATGCGCCATTGATTCGAGTCGCTGAAGAGGTGGGGTACCAAACCGACACGGCATTTAGCCGTGCCTTCAGTCGTGAATACGGAATGCCGCCAGCCAAGTGGCGGCGCACGCAAATGAGTGTCAGCCATCCTGGCTGACTGACAGTGCGGCCACCTTGCAGGAGAATTAGCCCAGGAAACCCGGTAGGCCCAGGCCACCAGGGCCCCAAACCGGGGTTAAGGAGGTGTTGTTTTGAGGGTGTTTTAAGCGAAATCAGCCTCTGTGACTGGGAGCAGCCGCTGGCCCAAGGGCGCGGTAGAACAAACCGGCTTTCACCCATACGAAACCCTGCGCCAGTCGCATTCACCCCGGATCACCGCCAAAGTGCTCGAAGGCGACGGAAAGATCCGGGGAGTGGGCCGCCTCACGCCAGCGTGTACGCCGTCTTCACGGTGGTGTAAAACTCCTGCGCGTAGCTGCCTTGCTCCCGGGCGCCATAGCTGCTGCCTTTGCGCCCGCCAAACGGCACGTGGTAATCCACACCGGCGGTGGGCAGGTTAACCATCACCATACCGGCCTGGGCGTGGCGCTTGAAGTGCGCGCCAGTCGCTGGCCTCCGGTGAGCAAAGTCGCACCTTCTGACTGGCCAATTTCAACGTAGGCCAGGTCTTGTTCCAGCTGCACCTGCGAGACGACCGGCCCGATATCAATCCTCGCCTCACACGCATCACCCACCTTGATGCGCGCCATACGCTGTTGCATGGCCTCAATAGATGGAGCGAGAATCAAACCCACGCCCACTGCTAACCTGAGCGACACCCATTCACATGACCCACCACCACATCACCGCCGTGCTACTCGCCGCAGGCACGGGCGAGCGTTTTCGGGCGTCGGGTGGCGGGGGCAAACTCCTGAGCCTGCTGCCCAACGGCCAGGTCATGGCGGTGCAGTCACTGCTGAATCTCAAGCGCTGCCTCGGCGCAGATGGCCGGCGCGTGGTGGCGGTGGTGCGCCCGGAGCAGGCGCAACTCGCCAGCCTGCTCCACGACCATGGCGCGCTTGTGGTGAAGAACGAGGCTGCCCACCGCGGCATGGGCGCCAGCCTGGCTGCGGGCCTGGGCAGGGTGGCCGATGACTCTGACGTGTTGATCGCGCTGGGCGACATGCCCTATGTGGCGCCCTCCACGCTGCAGGCCATTTGCCATGCGCTGGCAGGGGGCGCCTCCATCGTAGCAACCCTGTGTGGAGCAGCGTCGGGGCAACCCCGTGGGCTTCTCCAGCCGATGGCTGGCCGATTTGAGAACACTCAACGATGACTGGGGGGGGCGCCACATCCTGAAAGAACATCAGGATGAGGTGCTTCTCTTGCCCACCACAGACGAGGGCATCTTGATGGATATCGACACCCTGGCGGCGCTGCACCGCCCGGCATCAACGCCTCGCTGAATTCAGCGGCTTTGGCTTGACAGCTGGTACACCGAGGTGCCCGCCAGCAAATTGGGCAACCAACGCACGGTGCGTCCGTCCTGCAAGCCAAAGCTGTCGAGAACCTTCAAGCCACTGCCCAGTGCCAACGCCGCCAGATCGGCATGCGTGCCCACGCGAATGTTGGGCGTGTCATACCACTGGTAAGGCAGGCGGCGCGTGACCGGCATGCGCCCGCGCAGCACACTCAGGCGGTTCGGCCAATGCGCAAAGTTGGGGAAGGCCACAATGCCCACCCGCCCCACGCGCACGGTCTCGCGCAGCATCACCTCGGCGTTGCGCAGGTGTTGCAGGGTGTCGAGCTGCAGCACCACGTCAAACGAGGCATCGTCAAACATGGCCAGGCCTTCGTCCAGGTTGAGCTGGATGACGTTGACCCCGCGCTGCACGCAAGCCAACACGTTGGCGTCGTCAATCTCCACGCCGTAGCCGGTGCAGCCGCGCGTTTGCTGCAAATGCGCCAGCATGATGCCGTCGCCGCAACCGAGATCGAGCACGCGGGAACCATGGGGCACCATCTCGGCAATGGCGTGTTTGGTGGCGATATCGGTCATAACGCGGCTCCTACGTTCTCAAAATAAGAGCGCACCACGCCCACGTAGCGAGCGTCATCGAGCAAAAACGCATCGTGCCCGTGGGGCGCGTCGATCTCGGCGTAACTCACGTCGCGCCGGTTATCAAGCAAGGCCTTGACGATCTCGCGGCTGCGCTTGGGCGCAAAGCGCCAGTCGGTGGTGAAGCTCACCAGCAAGAATTTACAGGTGGCCCGCGCCAGCGCGTGGCTCAGATCGCCGCCATAGGTGCGGGCCGGATCGAAATAGTCCAGCGCCCGGGTGATCAGCAGGTAGGTGTTGGCGTCAAAGTACTCGGCAAACTTGTCGCCCTGGTAGCGCAGGTAGCTCTCGATCTGGAACTCGGCCTCCAGCGTCGAATACTTGTAGGGCACCGGCTGGGCCGCCAACGCCGGGTCAGGGCTTCGCGCGGCGTCCTGGGCAAGGGTTTTCAATTGCCGCCCGAACTTCTCGTTCATGACGTCATCACTCAAATAGGTGATGTGGCCAATCATGCGGGCAATGCGCAGACCGCGCTTGGGCACGGTGCCGTGCGCGTAAAAGTGCCCACCATGAAAGTCAGGGTCGGTCACGATGGCGCGGCGCGCCACCTCATTGAAGGCGATGTTCTCGGCCGTCAGGTTGGGCGCGCTGGCCACCACCACAGCGTGGCGCACCCGCTGCGGGTACTGCAGCGTCCAGCTCAGGGCCTGCATGCCACCCAGGCTGCCGCCCATCACAGCCGCCAGGGTCTCAATGCCCAGTGCATCGAGCAAGCGGGCCTGGGCATTGACCCAGTCTTCGACCGTCACCACCGGAAAGTCCGCGCCATACACCCGACCCGTATTGGGGTTGAGGTGCATGGGCCCGGTCGACCCAAAGCAGGAGCCCAGATTGTTGACGCCAATCACAAAGAACTTATTCGTGTCCAGCGGCTTGCCCGGCCCGATCATGTTGTCCCACCAGCCTTCGGACTTGGCCTGCCCCTCGTAGATGCCGGCCACATGGTGCGAGGCGTTCAGGGCATGGCAAATCAGCACGGCATTGGACCGGGCGGCATTGAGCGTGCCGTAGGTCTCAAAGCTGAGGGAATAGTCGCGGATTGATGCGCCGCTTTGCAAAGGCAGGGCGTCGGCAAAGTGCTGGGACTGGGGTGTGGCAATCAAAATATTTATCAGTTCAGGGCGGGGTTTGTTTGCTTTGCGTCACTGGAGTCTGTCCCGCAAAGCTTCAAAATTGGCCAAATACTGAGTCTGATCGCCGCAGAGGCGGCAGTGGCAGTCTTTAGCTGAATTTCGAAACTCATTGGTTTCGGCGCCCGCAATCATGGTTCAAATCGGCGCAAAACCTGAGTATAAATCCAACAGGGCCGCGCTCGAACAAGGGGATTTGCATGTCAGAACTCTACGGCTCCGATGCCTACTCACCCAGCGAGGTAGCACAGCGCATTGAGACGGTGGGCGTCGCCAAAGCCCGCCTGGCCACGCTGCCGCTCTTGATGCTGGGTGTGCTGGCCGGGGCTTTCATTGGCTTGGGAGCGATGTTTTTCACCCTCGTCAAATCCGACCCCACGCTGGGCTTTGCGATCAGCGCTGTGCTGGGCGGGCTGGTGTTCTCCATGGGCTTGCTGCTGGTGGTGGTGGCGGGGGCCGAGCTGTTCACCGGTAACAACCTGCTGGTCATGGCCTGGGCGGACGGCAAGATCAGCACACTGGAGGTGCTGCGCAACTGGGTGCTGGTGTGTGGTGCGAACTTTGTCGGTGCGGCGGGCTTGGCCCTGCTGGTGTTTGCCAGCGGCCACACCGACCTCAATGGCGGCGCTATCGGTCGGCAAGTGGTGAAGATCGCCCTGGCCAAACAAAGCCTGTCGCTGGAGCAGGCGTTTTTTCGGGGGGTGCTGTGCAATGTGCTGGTGTGCATGGCGGTCTGGATGGCCATGGCCGGGCGCAGTGTGACCGACAAAATGGTGGCCATCGTGTGGCCGATCACGGCGTTTGTAGCTGCAGGCTTTGAGCACAGCATTGCCAATATGTACCTGATGCCGCTGGCCATGCTGATTCAAACGGCAGACTCGGCCAGCGCGGCCGCAGGCGTCGTCACTTGGCGCGGCATGGTGGCCAATCTGGTGCCAGTGATTGCCGGCAATCTGGTGGGCGGCAGTGTGCTGGTAGGGCTGGCCTACCATTTGATTTACCGGCAAGGCAGGCCACCACCAACTTGAAGCTATCTTTGGCAGGCTCAAGACCCGGAGAAATCCATTCAGCACGACAACCCGGAACTACAATATTTTTCAAACTCACGTTCCAATGATTGAGCATCGATAACTTACCCGGGGAAAACTTATGCTGATTCGGTTAATTTACGTCAGTGAGCCGGTAGGATCTGTCAACAAGGATTCACTGGAAGCCATCCACAACACGGCGCGACTTGCCAACAGCCTTCGTGACCTGACCGGGATGCTGGTGTTTGACCATCAGCATTACCTTCAGGTCATTGAAGGCACGCGTGAATCCGTGAGCCAATTGCTGTGCAACATCATGGCGGACAAACGGCATACCCGTGTGGTGGTGATCAGTTTCCAGGAAATTAGTAAGCGCTTGTTTCCTGAGTGGTCGATGGAGTTTGTTCCGGCGCACCTGGCCACAAAAGAACTCTTGTTGCGCCACACCGAGAGCAGCCGGTTTGTCCCCTACGCCTTCACTTCAACCAGTGCTTTGGCGTTTTTGACCGATATGCGTGGGCTCAAAACTGAAGCGGCGATGTCCACTGCGAATTAAACCCGATAGGGCAAAAACGCCCCCTTGTTTGAGCCGCACGATTTTGTATGCCCTTTGAGGGGTTGTGGCCCGATTTTTGCTTTAATTTGGTGCGTTTTCACTAAATTAAGCCAAAACGCACCAACACAACTCACTTTATTTCTAGGGGCTTTCATGGATGCACTAAAACAGGGATCAGACACCCTGTTCATTCTTCTCGGCGCGATCATGGTGCTGGCCATGCATGCCGGTTTTGCGTTTCTGGAACTCGGCACGGTGCGCCGCAAGAACCAGGTCAACGCACTGGTCAAGATCATGGTCGACTTTGCGGTCTCCACAGTGGTGTACTTTGCAGTGGGTTACGGCGTGGCGTACGGCACCAGTTTTATGGTGGGTGCCGAGCAACTGGTGGCCAAAAACGGCTACGAGCTGGTCAAGTTCTTCTTTTTACTCACCTTTGCAGCGGCCATTCCGGCCATTGTTTCCGGCGGCATTGCCGAGCGCGCCAAGTTCTGGCCGCAGCTGATTGCCACCGCCGTGATCGTGGGGTTGGTGTACCCGTTTTTTGAGGGCATTGTCTGGAACCAGCACTTTGGCGTGCAGGCCTGGATCAAGGGCCTGACCGGCGCCGAGTTTCATGACTTTGCCGGCAGCGTGGTGGTGCATGCCGTGGGCGGCTGGATCGCACTGCCCGCCGTTGTTCTGCTGGGCGCGCGCAGCAACCGCTACCGCAAGGACGGCGCCATTTCGGCCCACCCGCCCAGCAGCATCCCTTTCCTGGCGCTAGGCGCCTGGATCCTGACGGTGGGGTGGTTCGGCTTCAACGTGATGAGCGCGCAGACGCTGGACAAGGTCTCCGGGCTGGTGGCGGTGAA
>JBIIVW010000201.1:0-6209 GCA_044339205.1 Rhodoferax sp.
ACAGCCAGTGCCGGCGCCCGCAACGCCTACACCACCCGCAACGGCTACACCATCCGCAGTGGCTCCAGCGCTGCCTATGGTGAACACGAAAGACCCGCTTGCCGTCAGTCTGGGCTATGTGGACGATGCAGCCAATGCCGACCGCGTCAAGTACGCGAACTACGTGCCCGCAAGCCAATGCAGCAACTGTGCGCTTTACCTGGGCAAGGCCGGTGAGGCCAGCGGCGGCTGCCCGCTGTTTCAAGGCCAATTCGTCACGGCCATGGGCTGGTGCAGCTCGTGGGCCAAGAAGGCCTAAGCGTAGCCCCCCCAAAGCCTCTTGAGTTCAAACTGGAAACCGCATGAAACACATACTGATGGTCCTGACCTCCCATGACGCACTGGGCACTACGGGGGCCAAAACAGGCTTCTGGCTGGAGGAGTTCGCAGCGCCCTATTACGTGTTCAGGGACGCGGGCGCCGACATCACTTTGGCCTCAGTCAAGGGCGGCCAGCCGCCGCTGGACCCGAAAAGCGACGACGAGGCCTCCCAAACCGAGGCCACTCGCCGGTTCAAGGCCGACCTGCCCGCGCAGGCCCTGCTGGCGCGCACCTTCAAGCTGTCTGATTTGCCCGCCCCCGTTTATGACGCCGTGTTTTATCCCGGTGGCCACGGCCCTTTGTGGGACCTGGCAGAAGATACGACCTCCATCGCCCTGATTGAGTCCATGCTGGCCGCCGGTAAACCGGTAGCGGCTGTCTGCCATGCGCCCGCCGTGTTGCGTCACCCCAAGTCACCCGACGGCACATCGGTGGTGCAGGGCAAGAACGTCACCGGCTTCACCAACACCGAGGAAGACGCGGTGGGTCTGACTCAGGTTGTGCCTTTTCTGGTGGAAGACATGCTGGTCAACAACGGAGGCCATTACTCCAAGGGCGCCGACTGGCAGCCTTATGTGGTCACCGACGGCATGTTGATTACGGGCCAGAATCCGGCGTCTTCAGCGCCGGCGGCGCACGCTTTGTTGACGGTGCTGAACGCTGGCTAAATCCGGGGCCAGTCGCTTAAGTGTCGATTAGCAAAAAACCCTGCAGTCAAGTTGACTGCAGGGTTTTTTATTTGCTATTAATTTTTATATTAAAAGCATTTGGTTACGCCGGCTAGCGGCTGATTTGTTCGAAAACTACACCAAAAGCGCATTCACCCGCTTCACGTAGGCTGCCGGGTCCGCCGGCATGCCGCCTTCGGCCAGCAGGGCCTGGTCAAACAGGATGTGCGCCAGGTCGTTGAAGTGCACCGAGCCGTCCAGTTTTTTGACCAGCGGGTGTTCGGCGTTGACTTCAAGCACAGGCTTCACCTCGGGGGCGACCTGGCCAGCTTGCTTGAGCATGCGCGCAAGCTGCGTGCTCATGCCGTCGTCCTGCACCACCAGGCACGCGGCGCTGTCCACCAAACGAGTGGTCACGCGCACGTCCTGTGCCTTGTCTTTGAGGGCCTCTTTCAGCTTGGCGAGCAGGGGCTTGAAGGTTTCAGCCGCTTCTTCGGCGGCCTTTTTCTCGGTCTCGTCTTGCAGTTTGCCCAGATCAACCGCGCCCTTGGCCACGGACTGCAGCGGCGTGCCGTCAAAGTCTTGCAGGTAGTTCAGCGCCCACTCGTCCACGCGGTCGGTCATCAAGAGCACTTCGATGCCTTTTTTCTTGAAGACTTCCAGTTGTGGGCTGTTTTTGGCGGCCATGGCCGAGTCGGCGGTGATGTAGTAGATGGCCTCCTGGCCTTCTTTCATGCGCGCTTTATAGTCGGCAAAGCCCACGCTCACAGTGTCGGTGGTGCTGCTGGCAAAGCGCAGGAGCTTGGCCAGACGCTCCTTGTTGGCGTAGTCCTCGCCCAAGCCTTCTTTAAGCACCGCGCCAAATTCGTTGTAGAACTTGCTGTACTTGCCAGCGGCCGCTTCGGCTTCGGCCTTGTCTTCAGCGCTCAAGACGTCGGTGACGCCGTCAGCTGAGGCTTCTGGCTGCTTGTCATGTTTTGCCAGGTCTTCCAGCATGCCCAAAACGCGCTTGGTGCAGCCTTCACGGATCGCCTTGACGTCGCGGCTTTCCTGCAGCAACTCACGCGACACGTTCAGGGGCAAGTCGGCGGAATCCACCACGCCTTTGACAAAGCGCAGGTAGGTGGGCAACAAGGCTTCTGCGTCGTCCATGATGAACACGCGTTTGACGTACAGCTTGACGCCCGCCGACTTCTCGCGGTTGTACAAGTCCATGGGCGCTTTGCCGGGGATGTACAGCAACTGGGTGTACTCGGTACTTCCTTCCACACGGTTGTGGGTGTAAGCCAGCGGCGCTTCAAAATCGTGGCTGATCTGTTTGTAGAACTCGTTGTACTCGTCAGCGGTGATGTCTTTCTTGGCGCGGGCCCAGATGGCGCTGCCCTTGTTGACGGCTTCCCACTCACCGGTCTTGATCATGGCGCCGGGCTGGCGGCCGCCTTGCTCATCACTCGGGTTGATCAACTCGCCGTCTTTCCACTCTTCCTTTTCCATCAAGATGGGCAGGCTGATGTGGTCGGAGTACTTGTTGATGATGCCCTTGAGTTTCCAGGCAGATGCGTAATCCATGGCATCGTCCCGTAGGTGCAGGATGACGCTGGTGCCGCGTTCGGTGCGGGTGATGGTTTCCACCTCAAAGTCGCCCGCGCCACCGCTGGTCCAGCGCACGCCTTCTGTGGTTTGCATGCCGGCGCGGCGGGTTTCCACCGTGATCTTGTCGGCCACGATAAAGCCGGAATAAAAGCCCACGCCAAACTGGCCAATGAGTTGCGAATCCGCCTTTTGGTCGCCGGAGAGCTTGGAGACGAAGTCTTTGGTGCCGCTCTTGGCAATGGTGCCGAGGTGGTCAATGGCTTCCTGCGCGCTCATGCCGATGCCGTTGTCGGTGATGGTGAGCGTTTTGGCGTCTTTGTCGAAGGTGACTTTGACTTTCAGCTCGGCGTCGCTCTCATAGAGGCCGCCGTCGCTGATGGCTTCAAAGCGCAGCTTGTCGCAGGCGTCAGAGGCGTTGGAGATCAACTCGCGCAGAAAAATCTCCTTGTTGGAGTACAGCGAGTGGGTCACGAGGTGCAGCAATTGCGCGACTTCGGCCTGGAAGGAAAGGGTTTGTTTGGTCATAACGAGGGAGTAAGGGTCAAAAAATGAAGGTGCGCGCGGCAAAGCTACGCGGGCAACCTGCAATTATGGGCGATGGTTGGGAGTTTCAAGGGTTGCCTTGCTGGAGACTGCCAGTGTCCCTGCGCTCAAGTGCCGGGCGTCAACCAGTTCAGCATCTGTTGCTGGACTTGCGGGCTGCTTAACAGCGCCATGTGGCCGGTGCGGTAGGCAATGAGTTGGGCATCCTTGGCAAATTCCAGGCTGCGCTTGGGCTCCTCGTGCTGCCCCAGCGCGCTGTGCAGGGGCACCAAGCCGTCACCAAGGAGGCGGTCTGCGAGTGTGCCGCGTTGGGGTGACAGGGTGGCGGCCACCGTGTAGCAGGCCACGCCCTGGGGCAGGGGCAGCGGATCGCGGCTGTCCGGTTTGCGGTGAAAACGGTTGTGGCCCCGCCAGTCGGCGTCAAGCAGGTGACCATAACGCAGGTCGGTGATGCCAGCACTGCGCAGTTGCCCGAGCTTGGCAAAAGGTGCCGAGTAAGGCGTGCTGCCCAGAATCACATCCACCCAGTTGCCCGCCCGCTCCAGCGGGGCGCCGTGGTGGGGTGTACCCAGAAACACAATGCTCTTCAGGTGACGCGGCCAAGTCTGCGCGGTTTGCTGAGCGTCGTGCAGGGCGCTGCGGGTCAGCAAACCACCCATGCTGTGGGCCACGACCGTGATTTCCTCAACGGGCACAGGCCACCTGGACACCAGTTGGCCCAGTTGCCTGGACAGCTCGTGCCCATTTTGCGAGGTGTGCAAGCCGGAGTTGTAGCGCAGGTACACGGGCGTGTAGCCCAGTGCCTGGGCCAGAGCGGTGCCATGGTTGACGGGGAGTCTGTCATGCTCGGTTTGCCACTGCAGGTCGTTCATGCACAAGCCGTGAACCAGCAACAGTATCTTGCCGGTCACCTCTGCGGGAGCAGGCGGGGTCTGCCAGTCCAGTGCCCGACCCTGGTAGCGCAGGGTCATGGGGGTGGCAAGGGGGTTGTTGTCGGCGGCCAGGCGGTCGCCCAGCACGCCATTGAGTGCGGCCAGCACGGCTTCGCGCTCAGGTGTGGCCGCGTGGGTGGCGTCGCCGGGGTCCAGTGCGGGCAACAGTCTGGCCAGCGCCGTGTCGATGCCTTTGCCCACCAGCCGATTGACGCCATGCACGCTGCGGTAAACCATGCCTGTGAGGCCACCGGTTTGGCCGGGAAGATGGCCACCTTTGACGCCCAGCGTGTCCCACACGGATTGATGCACACCCTCCACGATGCGGGTGACGCCCGCTGTGGCCTGGGTTGCCAGTTGCGCCACGGCCCGAAGATCGGAGGGGCGCAGGTGTTTGAGGGGATGCTTGGGGGCCGCTTTGGTCATGGTGTTGTGCGCACAGGATGAAAGATCACTGTGCGGACCCCATTGTGTTGAAGCCGGCCAGCCCGCAGTAGAGTGGTGTCCCTAGCGGGTGGCGCTCAAAAACGTTCGTGTGGCGCCAGATAGCGCCATTGGCCCACGGGCAGGTTGCCCAGCATCACGTTGCCTACGCGCACCCGCTTCAAGCCCACCACCTTCAGGCCGACCAGCTCGCACATGCGCCGAATCTGGCGTTTTTTGCCCTCGGTCAGGACAAAGCGCAACTGCTCGGGGTTTTGCCATTCGACCTTGGCACGTTGCAGTGCCTGGCCGTCCAGGCTCAAGCCGTGGCGCAAGAGCTTGAGTTTGTCCAGCGGAAAGACGGATTGCACGTCGGTGCTGATGGGGTCGTCATCGTCAATGCGGCTGAGCTGCGTGACCTTGCCGCCATAGGTGGCCGCAGCCGATGTGGCTGCCGCCGTGTTCTCGGAACCGGTGTAGACCACGCGCACCAGGTACTCTTTTTCCATCAGCGAGTCTTCACCAATGAGCTGGCGCGCCACACGCCCGTCCTGCGTGAGAACCAGCAGGCCGGTGGAGTCGATGTCCAGCCGGCCGGCGGGCACCAGGCTTTTGAGCTGGCTGGGGTGAAAAAAGAAGCGCGCATTGTCTTCGGTCCAGCGGTTTTGGGGTTGCACCAGGATAATGGCTGGCTCGTGGCCATCCTCAGCTTGGCCGCTGACCAGACCCAGCGGCTTGTTGATGAGCACGGTCACCTGGTTCGCCTGTTGGCCTTGCGCCTGCTTGGTGATTTCGATCTTGACATCGGGTTTCACCTGCATGCCCATGGTGGCCACAACACCATTCACCTTGACCCAGCCCTTGCCAATCCACTCGTCAGCCTCACGGCGCGAAGCCAGGCCCAGTTCGGCCATGCGCTTGTTCAGGCGCAAGGTGCCGTCGGGGCCCAGCGCGGCGGTGTTGGACTGGCCAAGGGGCAGGGCAGCCCGGCTAGGTGGTGGCGTGGCACGGCGAAAGGCGGGAGGAGCTTTGGGTGTATCAGTCATTTGCTATTTATTTGGTAGCTTTAAGGCTATATTTTATTCCGGCTAGAGCTCAGTTTCCTACAAAAATACCTGTGAACGCAGTGCAAGCAGGTCCAGCACCCGCAGGCCGCCGTATTCAACGCGGATGGAGCCTTGTGCGGCCAGCGACGTCAGGGCCTCGTTCACACGTTGGCGTGACAGGCCCACCAGGTAGGCCAGTTCCTGCTGGGTGATGCGCAGCACTTCGCCCACGCCGGGGTAGAGCACCGGGTTGAACAACGAGGCCAGGCTGCGGGCCACCCGGATGTCCGGGTTGTTCATGCGGTCGATTTCGCGGGCCGCGATAAATTGCCCGAGACGCTCATTGAGCTGGTTCATCACAAAGCGGTTAAAGCCAATGGAGTGGTCCAGCAGCCAGTGAAAGGTGTCCACATGCAGCCCTGCCACCCGGCTCTTGCGCAGGGCCTGGATGTTGTAGCGGTAGGTCTCGCGTTTGAGCGCGGTGCCTTCCCCAAACCAGCCGCCGGGCGGCACGCCGGTGAAGGTCATGGTCTGGCCCTCCGCGTTGTCGCTGCTCATTTTGAGCAGGCCATCCACCACGCCAAACCAGTAAGTGACGGGTCGGCCGGTGCGGCACACGAACTCACCGGGGCTGGCATCGGCGA
>JBIIVW010000202.1:0-6177 GCA_044339205.1 Rhodoferax sp.
CAGAACCAGAACCAGAACCAGCCCGGCAGTCGCCAGCGGGAGCAAGCTGATGGTGTCAGTTTCCGGCATGACTCGCAACGACCGCCTTCTTCAAACCCCATTGCAGCGTGTTGCCGATGGGTTCGATGCGCCCCTAGCGAAGGCCCTGCACCTTGCCGATCCCACTGATGACATCCTGGTTCGTTAAGCAGGCTGTGGCTCTGGGTGTGTTCACTCTGGTGGGTTGCACGACACCCGCCGCCGCCTCATTGCCGCCGACCGCGAGCCTGGCGCAGCCCCTTGCGTCGGCCGACAAGGGCCCGGACGTTCCACTGCTGGATCAAACGCCGCCGCCCCGGGTGGCTGATGTGTCCTTGAACCAGCGGGGCCGGGCGTCCTGGTATGGCAAAAAATTCAATGGCCAACGCACGGCCAGCGGCGAGCGTTTTAGCGCCTCTGGCTTTACCGCTGCCCACCGCACCTTGCCTTTTAACAGCTATGTGCGTGTGCGCAGGGTAGCCAGCGGTGAGGAGGTGATTGTGCGCATCACTGACCGGGGTCCGTTTCACCTGGGGCGCGTGCTGGATTTGAGCCACGCTGCGGCCGAACGAATCGGCCTGGTGGCACTGGGCGGTGCCGAGGTTGAGATTGAGCCCTTGACCGAATACGACCGCCGCTTGGAAAGCCCCCCCATGACATTGCCGACATTGAATGAGTAGCCGCGCTGCTGGCCCAGTCGCCTTCGCAGCGCGTCTCATATCAATCCGCCGACAGGTTGTTCGCTTTGATCAGTTTCTTGTAAAACGCGATACGGCTTGAAATTTCCTGGCGGTATTCCGATGGTGTCACCGCTTCCGGAATGATGGAGCCGCGCTGCTTCCACGCGGCCACTGTGGCAGGGTCTTGCAACACCGTGCGCATGGCGGCGTAGAGCTGTTCCACGATCGCGTCAGGCGTGCCGGCGGGTGCAGCAAGCCCGGTCCATGAGGTCAGGTTGAGGTCGGGCTGTTTGAGTTCCCCAAAAGTGGGGACATCGGGCAAGAGTTCGGACCGGCTGGGTGACGCCAACGCGATCGCGCGTAGCTTGCCTTGTTTGACGTAGCCCACATTGCCGGCCTGTACGTTGGTGAACATGGCGTGAACTTGCCCTGACATCAGGTCTGTGATCGATGTTCCTGCCACACGGTAAGGGATGTGCGTCAAAAAAATGCCGTATTGCGATTTGAGCAACTCCATGTTCAGGTGCAGCATCGACCCGTTGCCGGAAGATGCGTAATTGAGCTTGCCCGGGTTCTTCTTGGCGTAAGCCACAAACTCAGCGATGTTGTTGACCGGCAACGAGGGATTGATGAGCAAGACGTTGGGCAAACGCTCGATCAGGGTGATCGGGGCAAAGTCTTTGATTGCGTCGTACGGCAGGTTGGGTGAGAACGCGGGGTTGGCGACATGGGATGACTGCGAAGTGACGACCAGCGTGTAGCCATCCGGTTTGGCTTTGGCAACAAAAGTGCTGCCGATGGCCCCACCCGCGCCGCCCTTGTTGTCGATGATCACCGTCTGGTTCAGCACCTTGCTCAAGCGTTCGCCAATGGCGCGTCCCGCTGTATCCACAGAGCCCCCGGCAGGAAATGGCACGACGAGGGTGATGGTTTTGTTGGGGTATTTGGCGTCCTGCGCCAAGGCTGGCAAACCGATGGCGCCCGCCACTGCGGCACCCGTTTCCATGAATTGGCGGCGGTTGACGGCTTTGGAAAATGCTGGGTTCATGTTGGGCTCCTGGGGTGACGTGATCATTAAAGTTGTTGCTGGATGCAGCAGGCCAGTTCGGTCAGCAGGCTGGTGATGTCGGCCTGGATTTTGTCAAACTGCGGCAAGGGCTCACGCGTGTGCTCATTGAGATACAAGGCGCGGTTGAGTTCGATCTGCAGGCTTTGATGGTGGTTTTTGGGGTCACCATGCGTTGCCAGCAAATCCATGCCCACGTACGGGTCGTTGATGGAAACGGTGTAGCCACGCTGCCTGAAGGCCTGCGCCATGAACGCAGTGAACTCTTCACTGCATGCCGCGCCATGCAGGTTCCCCAGTACGATATCCGCCAGGACTTTGCCTTGTGGCAGCCCCAAGCGTTCGTAGGCATTGCTGGGCATGGAATGCAAATTCAGGTGCCATCGTTTGCCGTGCTGTTGGCCGGCTTTGCCCAGCGCTTGAGCCAGAGCCTGCCGGTAAGGCCGCCAGCAGGTTTGGATGCGATGCTGAACCTCTGCGGTGCTGAGCTTGCGGTCATAAATGGGTTGCAGGGTCGTGGTCTTGCTGAAAACGAGGCCATTGCCCAGTTCAAGGCAACGTTTGCTGGGCTCGGCGCGGCCTGGCCAAACGCCCGCCATCATGCTGACATCAATGTCAAACTCTGTACGGTTGGTGTCGGTGTAGCTTCGCGGGAACAGGGCGTGGATCAGCGTGCCCCCCACGCTGGGTACGGCGGCCCACAGTTTTTCGACATGCGTGTCTTCACATCGGCGCAAATCGGCAAAGTCAACGGCGTAGTTGAAGTCGTCCGGGTAGTGCGTGCCGCTGTGCGGCGAGTCGCACACCAGGGGAATGGCAGGGGTGCCTGGGTATTCTGTTTTGACCATGCCGCACTTTATGACGTGATCTGATGCCACTCAAACGACATTTTGATCACGCCCTATTACCTTTTGTAATAGGGCGTGATCAAATGCGCGCATGAAGTTCAACTCCCCATCCTTGCCTGAACTTCACGCTTTTTTGGCGGTTTGCAATCACGGTAGTTTTAGTCGCTCTGCGCAGGCCTTGTTTGTGACGCAAGCGGCCGTGAGCCGTGCCGTGCAGCGTCTGGAGGCGCGCTTGAATTGCCCTTTGTTCACCCGTACGCCGGAGGGTGTCGCACCCACTGAAAAAGGGTTGGCGTTTCAATCTTTGGTCGAGGCTCATGTGGTGGGCCTGGAGAATGCCACCGCGCTCTTCAGCAAAGGCAACACCACGACCGGCAAGACGAGACACAAGTTGCGCCTGAGCGTCATTCCCACCCTGGGCACGCGCTGGCTCATGCCGCGCTTGCCACAGTTTCAAGCTGCGAATCCAGAAATAGCCTTAGAGCTGAGGCAGTTTCACCATGATGAAAACTTCACCCGAGACGACGTGGATGTGTGGATCGACGTCAAACGCGCCAAAGCCTGGCCGCGTGCCCACAAACACACTTATTTGCTGGGGAAAGACATTGCCCCTATTTGCACGCCTGCAATTGCCTTGCGACTTGAGCGAGTGGAGGATTTGCTGAATGAAACACTGCTGCACCACACCAACTTTCCCGACAACTGGGCCGTGTGGCTGCACGGGGCCGGCTTGCCCAAAGTCCAACCCGAACTCGGTCCGGGGTTTGACCTTGGCAACAACCTCATTGTTGCAGCGGCGGTTGGGATGGGGGTGGCGGTGATTCATCCCTTCATCGTGGCGCGCGAACTGGCCAGCGGTGAACTGGTCATGCCTTTCAAATTAACGGTGTCCACGGGACGTGGGTACCACGTTTGCTATCGCAACGCAAAGGCTGGCAACCCTGTTGTCGAGGTGTTCGTGGAGTGGCTGAGAGACCAGGCAAAAAACACCTTGAAATAGTTTGTCCCGAACGCCTGCGAGAGGTCCGCGTCCTGGTGAACATGTCTCCACTGGCCGGGCGTGCAGCGCTTTGACACCTTTATGGCAGGACTGTTTTGCCAAGGGCGGTGCCAAGCCTCATGCCTGAACAAAGTCCTGCAACCGCCGGCGTGGCGCCGGCGATGCGGCAGGCGCATAGCCTACGCGCGCCCACATTTGTACCGTCTGGCGCGGGCGGGTGGAGCCTGTCAGGGCGTGGATGTCGGCATAAGGCTTTTTTTGCTCGGGGTATTCCTGCAGCGCTTGCGAGAGCGGTTGCATCACCAGCCCCTGCGCGGTGGCGGCGAGTTGCACCCGGGCGTAGGCCCGTCCGGCGTTGACCTGGGTGGCGCGGTCATTGCCGTCGGTCACCATCCACAGAAAGCCGGGCGTGGCGTCCAGATTCACACTAAACGACTTGATCTGGCTGGTGGTGGCAAAGTCATCTGGCCCTGGGGCCTTGCTGCGGTCAAACAGCCCCAGGCGGTTGAGCCAGACCACCTTGGCGTCGAGCAGCGAGAGGCCGTCACGGTGCTGCTCAATCTCCTTCGCGCCCACCCGCAGCACGTCAAAAGACTCCATGATGGTGCGTGGCGTGGTCAACTCAATGCGCCAGGCCTCGGCTGCAATCTGGCGGTGCTTTGTCATCAGCTCAGCTTGATCCGTGCCCACCTGGCCAAATTGCAGGGCATGGGGTTTGGCGGCGTCAGCCATGGCCTGCCAAGCGGCAGTGGGCACCGCGCGGCTCAGGTCGTAGGCGCTGCGGCTGGTGTGGCGCAGGAGCACTTGGGAAAACAGCGGGTCTTTTTGCACAGAAGCGTCAGGCGCAAGGCGGATGCGGGCCACCGGGCGGGTGTCAAGCTGCTCCGGGCCAAAAGCGCCTTCGGGGAACAAGCTGATGTCGGCCCGCAGGCCGCGCTCTTTGGCGGCCAAATCAAGTAGCTCCAGAAAGGTGCCGTGGCTCATCATGATCTGGCGCGACAGCGGGTCGGTTTGGGGCAGCAAGCGCTTCAAGTCGCAGCGCAGCAAGATCTCGTTGGGGGTGCTCAGGTCCACGATCCAGGACTGCAGGTTATGCGAGTGCGGCGCCAAAATGGCGTAGCTCAGCAGCCAGCGGCGTACATCTGTGGTGGCCAGGTCGGGCGACGGGCCACGCCAGGCCTCAATGGCTACGGGTGGCATGCCCGGAGCGCAGCCCGTAAGTCCGACGGCGCTCAGGGTGGCAGCGGCAATAACGCCGCCACCGGTCAGGCGAATGAAGTTTCTGCGTTGCATGGTGGGTCTCTCCAGAAGGGGGTAATGAAGTGATTGTGCAAACGAAGCGCTCGCGACACAATTGCATAAATGGCCATATCTGATATCCATCAATGAATACCTCCGCCCATAAGCAGCTCGCGCTTCACAACTTCGACTGGAGCCTGATTCACTCCTTTTTGGCGGCTCTTGATCAAGGCAGCCTGCTGGGTGCCGCGCGCGTCCTGCAGATGAGCCAGCCCACGGTGGGTCGCCATGTAGCGGAGTTGGAGAGCCAGCTTGGTGTGGTCTTGTTTGAGCGCACCGGCCGCGGGCTGGTGCCCACCGCCATGGCGCTGCAACTCGCCGTGGCGGCGCGCGGCATGGAGGCGGGCGCGCTGCAACTGTCACGCACCTTGTCGGGCGCACAAACGCAAACCAGCGGCACGGTGCGCATCACGGCCAGCGTGCCGGTGGCGGTCGTCCTGATGCCGCCGGTGCTGGCGCAATTGCGTCTGGCGCTGCCCGAGATTCAGGTGGAGCTGGTGTCCAGCAACCAGGTCAGCAACCTGCTGCGCCGCGAGGCCGACATTGCCGTGCGCATGGTGCGGCCCGAGCAAGCGTCGCTGGTGGCGCGCAAGCTTGGCGAGGTGAGTCTGGGCGCCTATGCGCACCGCAGCTACCTGGCGCGTCGCGGTGCCCCGACTACTCCCGCCGATCTGCTCAAGCACGACCTGATTGGCAGCGACACCGATAACGCCATCCTGCAGGGTTTTCAGGCTCTCGGTTTCCCTGTGACGCGCGGCGCATTTGTGCTGCGCAGCGACGATTTCATCGTGCAATGGCAGGCTGTTCGCGCTGGGCTTGGCGTGGGGTTTTGTGCTGACTACATGGCGAGAACCGACCCCGATGTGCTGCGGGTGCTGCCAGAGGTCTTGCGCATCCCGCCGCTACCGATGTGGCTGGCGGTGCACCGCGAAATCCGCACCAGCCAACGCATTCGGGCGGTGTTTGACTTTTTGGCCGAGGCTTTGCCCCGGGCACTATGACCCTTGAGTGGCGGGTATTGGGCCCGCCCGGCTGCGGCCCGGCGTATGCTGCAAGCCGTGAACATCCCGATGAAAGCGCCCCCATGATCGACAACACCGCGCCTGCGCTGGGCTCCAGCATCGCAGACAGCCTGAATCAGCATTGTTATTGCCGCACCTTGAGCCGGGACCGCTTGCGTGAGGAGCTGGAGAACCACGCGGGCTTGCCCGGCCTGATGGACAGCATCACGCAAACCCGCCCCCATCTTTTTTCTTCCACGGTGGT
>JBIIVW010000095.1:0-12604 GCA_044339205.1 Rhodoferax sp.
TTGGTGTAAATCTGATCAAAGCTGCCGCCATCGGCAAAGTGGTCTTTGTCGGCCTTGGCCCAGCCGCCAAACGCTTCTTCAATGGTGAACAGGTTCAACTTGGGCAATTGCTTGGCGTACTTGGCTTGCGCTTTGGCAGAGGTGGGGCGGTAGAAGTTTTTGCCAATGATGTCTTGCGCCTCTTCGGTGTAGAGGAACTTCACATATTCCTCGGCCGCTGCACGGGTGCCCTTGCGGTCCACGTTTTTGTCGACGACCGCCACAGGCGGCTGTGCCAGGATGCTGATGCTGGGGTAGACAAAGTCGACCTTGTTACCAAACTCTTTTTCAAGCAGGTAGGCCTCGTTTTCCCAGGACAGGAACACATCGCCCTGGCCGCGCTGGGCGAAGGTGATGGAGGAGCCGCGCGCGCCGGTATCGAGCACGGGCACATTTTTATACAGGGCGTGCACAAACTCTTTGGCTTTGGCTTCGCTGCCAAACTTGCGTTTGGCAAATTCCCAGGCCGCCAGGTAGTTCCAGCGTGCGCCGCCTGAAGTTTTGGGGTTGGGGGTGATCACGCTCACGCCGGGCTTGATGAGATCGTCCCAATCCTTGATGTTTTTGGGGTTCCCCTGGCGTACCACCAGCACGATGGTGGAGGTGTAAGGCGAGGACGCCAGTGGCAAGCGCTTTTGCCAATCGGCGGGCAGCCAGCCGCCGTTTTTGTGCACGGCGTCAATGTCACCGGCCAGGGCGAGGGTCACCACGTCAGCATCCAGACCGTCAATCACGGCACGGGCTTGCTTGCCGGAGCCGCCGTGGGATTGCTTGATGGACACGTCTTGCCCGGTCTTGGCTTTCCAGTGCTTGGCAAAGGCTGTGTTGAACTCGGAGTACAGCTCCCGGGTGGGATCGTAGGAGACATTGAGCAGAGTGATGGCCTGCTGGGCGCTGGCGCTCCCCAGGGCGCTGGCCAAAACGGCTGCCAGTGCGAGGGTGAGTATCTGTCGTTTTGTGGTCATGGTTGAGTCCTGAATTTCATTGCCAATTTGCAATGAAATGGATTCTGGACGTCAACCCTTAAAACTGGAACTACCGATTTGTTAGTTCTTTATAACCAAAAGATATGTTCAAGTCTACGATCTGAAACTACAGCACTTGGTCCAGCGCCGTGGCCAGTTGCGCCACGGTGCGGTCCACGTTGTGCCACTTTTCCAGGCCAAACAGACCCACCCGGAAGGTCATGAAGTCGGCCGGTTCGTCGCACTGCAGCGGCACCCCGGCAGCGGTTTGCAGGCCTACACCCAGAAACTTGCGGCTGGAATGGATCTCGGGGTCGGTGGTATAGCTCACCACCACGCCCGGCGCCTTGAAGCCCTCGGCCGCCACACTGGGAATGCCCCGGCTCTCGAACAAGGCCCGCACTTTGCTGCCCAGCTCCATCTGCTCCGCACGGACCTTGGCAAAGCCGTAGGCCTGGGTTTCCTTCATCACTTTGCACAGCCGCGTTAACGCATCCGTGGGCAAGGTGGTGTGGTAGGCGTGGCCGCCGTTTTCGTAGGTTTCCATGATCTGGAGCCACTTCTTCAGGTCGCAGGCAAAGCTGGTGCTGGTGGTGGCGTCAATGACCGTGCGGGCGCGCTCGCTGAGCATCACCATGGCGCAGCAAGGGGAGCTGCTCCAGCCTTTTTGCGGCGCGCTGACCAGCACATCCACGCCGGTATCAATCATGTTGACCCACATGGCGCCAGAGGCAATGCAGTCGAGCACAAACAGGCCGCCCACCTCGTGCACCGCGTCGGCCACCGCGCGCAAATAGTCATCGGGCAGGATCATGCCGGCGGCGGTCTCGACGTGAGGCGCAAAGACCACGTCGGGCTTTTGCTCGCGGATGGCAGCCACCACCTCGGCGATGGGGGCAGGCGCCCACGGCGACTGCGATCCGTCACCCTGTCGGCGGGCTTTCAGCACGGTGGACTGGGCTGCAATCTGGCCCATGTCGAGAATCTGGCTCCAGCGGTAGCTGAACCAGCCGTTGCGAATGATCAGGACCTTTTTGCCACCCGCAAACTGCCGCGCCACTGCCTCCATGCCAAAGGTGCCGCTACCGGGTATCAGTACCGCCGATTTGGCGCCGTACACCTCCTTGAGCATGGCCCCAATATCTTTCATCACGCCCTGAAAGCTTTTGGACATGTGATTGAGCGCGCGGTCGGTGTAGACCACAGAGAATTCAAGCAAGCCGTCGGGATCGACGTGAGGCAGCAAACCGGGCATGGGAGTCTCCTGAAATAAGGGAAAAGCATGGAGAGTAGACGGACTCGCCAACCGGCGTGGGAGCTTAGCATGCCCACACTAACGGGCTCGCACAGCGACCCCATCACGTATGCGGTCGTCGGGGTGGTTGATGACACGCTCGCCAACCTGAATGCCACTGAGGATCTCGGCGCGCAAGCCCGTGCGCTGGCCCACCTTGACCAACCGTTTGCTGGCCTGACCCTGCGCCACCGCATAAACTGCCCACCCGTCGCCATCCCGAAAAAGGGCGCCGGCTGGAATCTGCAGAACATCTAGCCCCTCCCACAACACAAAGCTGGCTTCAACGCGGTAGCCATCGCCCAGGCGCGCCCACTGCGTGGCGGGTGAGGTGAAGGCAACAACAACCCAGACGCGCTGCTCCTCCACCCCCAGGGCGGAGACTTTGGTGAAGCCAGCCGGCTCGATCACGCGCACCACGCCCTCCAGCGCGCCTTCACCGCCCCAGCGCTCAAACACCACGCGGGTGCCAGGATGCAGGCGCACAGCATCGGCCGACAACACGTCCACCTCGACCTCCAGTGCCGCCGGATCGCCAATCTCCATCAGCGGCTGGCCTGTAGAGACCGTGCCCTCGCTCTTGTGGGCGATCTTGAGCACCGTGCCCGCCACGGGTGCCCGCACCGCCACCCATTCGGCAGAACTGCGAATGCCCGCAGGCTGTAGCACGGTGCGTGCAGCCTCCAGCTCATGGCGCGCCGTGGCCAGGGCAAACTGCGCCGACCGCCACTCAGCCGCGCTGCTTTGCGCTGCACTGGCCGCTCGGTCCTCGGCGGCCGCGCTGACATGGCCCTGAAGTCGCAGCGCACGCACGCGCAGCAACTCGGCCTGCGCCAGCTCTGCCTGGCTGGCGCTCGCTTGAACGCGTTGCTCAACGACGCTCACCCCTGACGCTGCGGCGGCCATGCGGGCCTGCGCCTCGGCGCGCCGACGGGCATCCAGCGGATCGGCGCGCACCGGCTCCAACTCCAGCAGCACCGTACCCTGGGTGACCGCCTGACCCACCTCCAGACGGAGCCGGCGTGCGTAGCCCGCCACCGGCGCGGTGACAAGGTAGCGGTCCAACACCCGCGTGCGCCCTTCTTGATCCAGCGTGACCCGCAGCTCGGCACGGGTCGCCACACCGGTGTCGACCTCAATGGGTTGCGGCCGGAAACCCAGGAACAAACCCCAGGCGCCGGCCAGCCCGATCAGGCCCCACAGGATGCGCCGGCGCCACTGCACATTGACATTCATGGTTCTACTCCGCCGCCTTGAGCACGGCAATCAAGTCCAGGTCATCCAGGCGGCGGCGCACCGCCAAACCGGACAGCAACGCCGACACCAGCACCACCGCGCAGGCAATGGCGTAGGTTTGGGGCACCAGCACCACCGGCACCCGAAACAGATCGCTCTGCATCGTGTGTGCCAGGTAGTAACACATGGCCTCGCCCAGCCACAAACCCAGCGGCAACGCGAGCAGGCTCAACAAACCCAATTCACCCAGCAAAATATAGGCAATCTCACCCCGGGTGAAGCCCAGTACCCGCAGACTGGCCAGCTCCCGACCCCGCTCGGTCAACGCAATCCGGGCGCTGTTGTAGATGACACCAAACGCAATGATCATGGCGAACAGCGTGGCCACGTAGGTGAAGAACAGCATGGTTTCCTCCATCACCCGGTTGAAGTTACGGATCTCCTGCACCCGCTCAGCCAGACCCGCCAAGCGGGGTATGCCTTTGAGCCGCGAGTACAGCGCGGTCATCTGATCCCGGTCCACACTGAGGTAGGCACCCGAGAGCGTGGGTCCCTCTTGCATGAATTGATTGAGCCCGCTCAAACTCATGTAACCCGACACGCCCAGATACTCCCGCACCAGTGCAGCCACCGTGACCTCGCGCACGGGGCGGCTGCCTTCCAGAACTTCGACGGTCAGGCGGTCGCCCACCCGCACGCCCAGCAGCGTGGCCAAATAGTCAGTCAACAAGATGCCCTCCGATGGCAACACCACAGGACGCAAATCGGCATCCAGCAGGCGCGCGATGTCACCGCCCGTTTCCATACCGCGAATGCCCGTGCGGTAACTGCGGGAGCCGTGGCGCAGCCGCACGGGAACCGACCGAAACACCTCGACATGCTGCACGCCGGGTAGGGCCATCAAGTCAAAGCGAACCCGGGATGCCGTGGGTTCGGTGAAGGTCACCGACAGGTCCTCGCGCTGGGCCATGCCAAACTGCAGGTTCACCATGTAACTCACCGTGTCGCGCTGAAAAAGACCGGTCAGAATCATGCCGCAGGCCATCGCAATGCCCAGGACAGAGAGCCCTGATTTCCAGGCGCGGCGCTGGATGTTTCGGATGATCATGCGTGCTGGCTGCGACAGCCAGCGCTTCAAGCCGAGTTGCTCCACCCAAGACTCGTAGTAACGCACCGGCGGCTCCGGGCGCATCGCCTGCGCCGGGCGCAGACTGGCGGCACGCCACACCGCAAATACGGTGCCCGCGCCTGCGGCCAGCGCGCTGGCGAGGGAGGCCTCCAGCACGGTGCGAGGCTGCAGACTGAACCACAAGTACGGGAAGTGATAGAACTCGGTGTAAATATGGGACAGCGCCCTGCCCAGCCAGACACCGAGTGCCGTGCCACCCACAATCCCCAGCCCCACAATCACCGACACCAGGCGCAGGTAGTGCCACAAGACGGCCCGGTTGCTGTAGCCAAAGGCTTTCAGGGTTGCAATCTGCTCGCGCTGCATGGCCACCAGACGCCCGATCACCACATTCAGCAAAAAGGCCGCGATGCCCATGAACATCATCGGAAACAGGCTGGCCAGGGTGCCCAGCTGGGTCAGCTCCTGACTCAGAAACCGGTGCGACAGCTGGTCCCGGCGGGCATAGGCGCCCAGGCCACCATAGGGTTTGAGCAGCTCATCCATGTGGTCAATGACTGCTTGCGTGTCAGCACCCGGTCGCAAATTCAAAGCGATGTCGTTGAAGGCGCCCTGCATGTCATAGGCCTGCCCCAGGGCATCGCGCGCCATCCACATCACACCAAAGCGCTTGTAATCCGGAAACACCGAACCCGGGCGCATCTGCTGGATGAACTCGGGCGACAGCGCTGCTCCCACCACACGCAAAGCCTGACGCCGGCCGTTCAGAATGGCGTCAAAGCGGTCGCCAAGTTGCAGACCGTGTGCCTGCGCGAAGGCATTGCTGACCACCACCTCGTCGGCATGCCCGGCCACCGGCAAACGGCCAACCCGCAAATGCAGCGCGTTCAGGCCCTGCCGTCCGCCCTCCGAGGAAGACACCATCAGGCCCGATACCGGCTCGCTAAAACCCGGCATGTCCAGGCGAACCTGCGCCAGCACCCGGGTTTCTACCTGGTCTACCCCCTCGATCGCCTCGATGCGCTGGCGCAAAGTCTGTGGTGCCCGCTTCAGGCTGGCAAACACCTCGGCAAATCGGTAGTCGCGGTAGTAGCTGTCCTGGGTGGTGCGTAGTGCGCCCAGCGTGCTCAGAAACATGATGTAGGTGCCCACGCCACACATCACCACCAGGGCAATAGCCAGTGCCTGACTCTTCATCTGCCCCAGGTCGCGCCAGAGTTTGCGGTCAATCGCCTTCACCAGCTCAACTCCCTGGCGGCCTTTTTGTGCGTGTTGCGCTCGGAGCGCACGACCAGACCGTCACCAAAATACAGCACCCGATCCGCCATGGCGGCAATCACCGCGTTGTGGGTGATCACCACGGTGGTGGTGCCCAGCTCGCGGTTCACTTGGGCGATGACCTCAAGCACCAGCACGCCGGTTTGTGCATCCAGCGCACCGGTGGGCTCGTCGCACAGCAAGACCTGCGGGCGCTTGGCCACGGCCCGGGCAATCGCCACGCGCTGCTGCTCACCACCCGACATCTGGGCCGGAAAGTGATCCATGCGCTCGGCCAGCCCCACCCGCGCCAGCGCCTCTTCGGGGGTCATGGGGTCTTCGGCAATCTCGGTCACCAGGGCCACGTTTTCACGAGCGGTCAAGCTGGGAATCAGGTTGTAGAACTGGAACACAAAACCCACATGGGTACGGCGATACTGCGTCATCAGCGCATCGTCGTCCAGGCTCAGGTCATGGTCGGCGTAACGCACCGTTCCGCTGGTGGGGGTGTCAAGCCCGCCCAGGATGTTGAGCAGGGTGGACTTGCCGCTGCCGGATGGACCGAGCAGCACCACCAACTCCCCCTCGTACAAATCAAGATCCACGCCCCGCAGGGCCTGTACCTTAACCTCCCCCATCTGGTAGACCTTGGTCAGGCCACGGGCTTCGAAAATGGGGCGTGACGGGGAAGAGGTCTGATCCGCAGGATCCATGGACGGCGGGCTCCGGGCGCGTCCGGCACCGTGCAGGATCGTCAAAAATTATTCTAGTGACGCGTGCCCCAACGACCTTGATTTTGCGCAACGCAGGTCACTGCGGGCGCAGCAGCACGTGGGCTAGGCCACTTCCGCTTCCGCTTCCTCTGCCGGTGCCTCCACACGCACCAGGCCCAGGCGGTTCACGCCGCTGATCAAGGCCTTGACCGAGGCGGTGACGATGTTGGTGTCCATCCCCACGCCAAAGCGCTCGGCCCCGCCACCTGCGGGCGTCAACTCCAGAAAAGCGCAGGCCTGGGCATCGCCGCCGGTGGTACTGGCTTTGGTGGAACGCTCCTCATAGCTGCGCACCTGCACCTGCACGTCCATGCCTTGCAAGGCATGCACTGCCGCGTCAATCGGACCATTGCCTTCACCACTGAGCAGCATCGGCTGGCCGTTGACCTCCACCGCGAGGCGGATGCCCTGCACATGGTGTTTGCCCTGTACACCGGCATGATCGAACAGGTGGTGCTCCACATAGCGAATGTCGGCCGCGACCGGGCTGAGGTAAGTGGCGTCGAACAGGGTCCAGATATTCTGGGCGGTCATCTCGCCGCCATGGGTGTCGGTGTGGGCTTGCACCTCGCCTGAAAACTCAACCTGCAAGCGCCGGGGCATCACCACACCAAACTCGGCCTCCATCAAATACGCCACGCCGCCCTTGCCGCTTTGGCTGTTGACGCGGATGACCGAGTCGTAGCTGCGACCCACATCGGCCGGGTCAATCGGGAGATAGGGCACGTTCCACAGCCCATCGGCCTGCTGCACCGCAAAGCCTTTTTTGATGGCGTCCTGGTGTGAACCACTGAAGGCCGTGAACACCAGATCACCCACATAAGGGTGGCGGGGGTGGATGGGCAGCTGGGTGCAGTATTCCACCGTGCGCGCCACGGCATTGATGTCCGAAAAATCCAGCCCTGGCGACACCCCCTGGGTGTAGAGGTTGAGCGCCAGCGTCACCAGGTCCACATTGCCGGTGCGCTCACCATTTCCAAACAGGCAGCCTTCGACCCGGTCAGCACCGGCCATCAGACCCAACTCGGCGGCGGCCACGGCAGTGCCCCGGTCGTTGTGCGGGTGCAGGCTCAAAATCACGCTGTCGCGCCGGGCCAGGTGGCGGTGCATCCACTCAATCTGGTCGGCGTACACATTGGGCGTGGACACCTCCACGGTGGCGGGCAGGTTGAGGATGACCTTGTTGTGCGGCGTGGCACCCCACTCGGCGGTGACGGCGTCGCACACGTCACGGGCAAAAGCCAACTCGGTGCTGGTGAAAACCTCGGGGCTGTACTGCAGCACCCATTCGGTCTCGGGGGCTTGCGCGCAAAGCTCCTTGATCAGGCGCACGGACGACACCGCCAATGCCTTGACCTCGTCCTGGCTCATGCCAAACACCACATCGCGAAAGACCGGTGCCGTGGCGTTGTACACATGCACGATGGCCCGGCGTGCGCCCTTGAGCGACTCCATGGTGCGGCGAATCAGGTGCTCGCGGGATTGGGTCAGCACCTCGATGGTCACATCCTCGGGAATGTGGCCGCCTTCAATGAGGTTGCGGACAAAGTCAAAGTCGGTTTGCGAGGCGCTCGGAAAAGCTACCTCAATCTCCTTGAACCCCACCTCACACAGGGTGCGAAACATGCGCATCTTGCGTTCACCATTCATGGGCTCAAACAGCGACTGGTTGCCATCGCGCAAGTCGGTGCTCTGCCAGATGGGTGCGGCGGTCAGGGTGCGGGCGGGCCACTGGCGGTCGGGCAAATTCACGGCCTCAAAGGCGCGGTATTTGGTGGCGGGCTTGGACAACATGGCAATTTCCTCAACAAGGCCTTGGTAAGGCGTTAAAACTTCAGACAGCGTCTATCGTAGGGTTTATGAGAAAATTTGGATTGCCAATTCATCCCTGTTTCAGGCAATTAGTTTTCACTAATTCCAATTTTTATTAATTAATTGGAATTAAATTGCCAGCCCTAGTCTTTTATAAGTATTTTCAGGCACCCATGACACCCACCACCCCCAAGCCAGCCCACCACCGCCCAGGCGGCTACGCCAACAGCGACCCCTCGGTGTTGATTGGCAACTTTCCCTGGTACGAGATGGTGTGGCGGGGCCTGCGGGGCGACTTCAAGCCCCTGGCTCCGCCCGCCGACGGCTACGAGAAGTTTGCCAACGACTGGAGCCAGGCCGTGGACCATGTCCGTCTCGCCGAGCGTCAAGTGGCACCCGTGGTGACCTGGCTGGGCCATGTGTCGGTGCTGCTCCAGGTAGGCGGCCTGAACGTGCTAACCGACCCGACCCTGGCTGATTTTGCGGGTCCCTATGGCCGCTTTGGTGCGCCGCGCATGGTGCCTGCGCCTTTAAGTGGCGGTGAATTGCCGCCGATTGACGTGCTGCTGATTTCCCATAATCACTACGATCACTTGTGCGATGCCACGGTGGCCGCCATGGTGGCTGCGGGCCAAAAACCCAAAATCTTTGTGCCCGTGGGTTTGAAGGGCTGGTTTGATGAACGCCAGATCCCCAATGTGACCGAACTCGACTGGTGGGGCCAGGCCGATGTACACACCGACTGCACCGGCGCCACGCTGGCGCACCCGGTTCGCATCCACTTCACCCCCGCCCAGCACTGGAGCCGGCGCACGCCCTTTGACACCAACGCCTCGCTCTGGGGCGGCTACATGGTGGAGCACAAGCCACAAACTGAAGATGCCTGGCGGTTTTTATTCCCCGGCGATACCGGCTACAGCGCCGACTTCAAGGCCATCCGCCAGCGCCTGGGCGCGGTGGATTTTCTGGCGCTGCCGATCGGGGCTTATTTGCCGCGCGACTTCATGAAAAACATGCATGTGAACCCGGCCGACGCGGTGCAACTGATGCTGGATCTGGAGGCCAAACAGGCCATGGGCGTTCATTGGGGCACCTTCAAACTCACCCAGGAATCCTTCGACCACCCGCCCCGGGATTTGGCAGCAGCCCTGCATGCGCAGGGTCTGGCGCGGGACCGGGTCTGGCTGATGCGCCACGGCGAAACACGCGCCATCCCCATTTGAAGAATTCACCACGCGGAGCTCTTGATCAAGGTATTGAACTGCAAGATTACCCTTGCATTTTCTTCACCATGTGACGAAAATGCAAGGATGTTTAATCGCCTGGCACACGCCACCCTCATCGAACACCTGCAGTGGAGCCCCGCCGTTGGGATCTTGGGACCACGCCAAGTCGGCAAGACCACCTTGGCCAAGACCTTGGCGACCGATCCGGCAACGTCGATCTACCTCGATCTGGACAGCTCGCAAGGATTGGCGAGGCTGACCAACCCGACCGCCTTCTTTGCTGCGAACCGCCAGCGTCTGGTCGTGCTGGACGAAATTCAAAACCAGCCACAGCTGCTCAATGAGTTGCGCGGCGAGATCGACGCTGACCGCAGACCAGGTCGGTTTTTATTGCTGGGATCAGCGTCGTTCAAGTTGCTCAAGCAATCACAGTCTCTGGCGGGGCGTTTGTCGCTGGTGGACATGTCACCGCTGGTGTTGAGTGAGGTGTTTCAACACTTTGACGATACGCAGACCCTGTGGCTCAGGGGCGGCTTTCCCAACAGCTATTTGGCAAAGACGGCTAACGCATCGTGGGACTGGCGCGGCGCCCTCATTCGACACTTCTTGAACACGGATTTGCCTGCATTGGGCATCAACGTGGAGCCCCAGTTGATGCACCGATTTTGGCGCATGGTGGCTCACTTGCATGGGCAAATGTTCAATGCCTCGGCAGTCGCCGCTTCGCTGGGTATATCGGCCTCGTCCACGGGGCGCTACCTGGACCACCTGTGCGACACCCTGATGGTGCGCAGGTTGGAGCCCCATTTCATCAACTTGGGTAAGCGCCTGGTGAAGACGCCCAAAGTCTATGTGCGTGACAGCGGCCTGCTGCACAGTCTGTTGGGCATTCGTGAAGTGAACGATTTGTTGGGCCACCCCAGCACCGGCGCATCGTGGGAGGGGTTTGTGGTGGAGCAAATTGCAGCCCACTTGCCCGCAGGGGCATCCATGTCTTTTTACCGCACCGCAGCCGGTGCCGAGATCGATGTGGTGGTAGAGATGGGCCGACGCAAGCTGGGTTTCGAGGTCAAGTTTTCCAGCGCACCCAAAGTCACCAAAGGCTTTTGGCAGGCCTGCGAGGATCTGGGCCTGGCAGAGGCTTACATCGTCGCACCCGTGCAAACAGGCTGGACTGTTCAGGACAAGGTGGAAGTCATTGGGGTGATGGATATTGCGCCACGTTTGGGGCGGCTGTTGAACGCCTGAGTGCCAGCCAGTGCGGTGCTGAGCCCGTTTTCAGACGCGTAATCTCCGGTGCACGACGTATACCGGGTGCAGAACCATCCCTCAATGATTCAACATCGTCGCTTTACTCGGCCACCAATTGACGCACTGGACGCCAAGCAGGCCATGGGCGTTCATTGGGGCACCTTCAAACTCACCCAGGAATCCTTCGGCCACCCGCCCCGGGACTTGGCAGCAGCCCTGCAGGCGCAGGGTCTGGCTCAGATCGCCTCGACCTCGAAGTTCAAACCGGCATTCGCCTGCAGTCGCCGGGTGAGGCGCACGCCCAGGGCCGAGGCCGGCGTCCAGATGCCGCCGGGTGTCTCGGGGGCATCCTGAAGCAGGCACAGCGCCGCCTCGGTGATCATTTTGGAGGTTGATCCATAGCCAGGGTCGCGGTCGCCCTTGACCCCCACGCGCAGGCGTTCGCCTGCCGCGTTTTCACCAAGAAACAGCAGGTCATAAAAGCCCGCTTCCCGCTCTTGCCGCGATGGACCTTCCCCCGGTTGCGGCCCACCCTCGGCACCCAGTGATTTGTCGGCCGCCACCGCGTTGGCAATAGCTTCGCCCTTGTCGCCCGCGCCCGTGATCATCATTTCGTCATAGACAAAATCCGCGCCATAGGCCTGCTTGAGCAGGAAGTTGGAGCGGTGAATATTGCGCGTGTTGATGGCAGCCATCACAAAGGGCGCCACCCACAAGCCCAGTGCATCGTCCAGCATCGGCCTGGTGCCGGCGGGTTGCTTGGGCCCTTCGAACCCGGGCGTCAATGCAAACGGGTTGCGCAACAAGTTGAGCACGTGCGGGTCTTCCTGGGCTGCAGCCATGGTGGCTTTCAGGCTCGCGGCGGTTCCGCCCGAAAAGGTGCCCTTCATCTTGCGCACCCGTCCTCGCACACGACTGGCAGGGCTGCCAAAGCGGGTGGTCATCTCGGTTTGCAGCATCAGGACACCCAAGTCAAAGGGAACCGAGTCAAAACCACAAGAAAACACAATGCGGGCCCCACTGGCCTGCGCCTGCGCTTCGTGGGCGTCAATCATCTGGCGCATCCAGGCCGGCTCTCCGCACAAATCAACATAGTCCACGCCAGCTTGGGCACAGGCTGCCACCAGTTCATTGCCATACAACTGATACGGCCCGACCGTGGTGAGAACGAGCCGGGTCTGGGCCATGAGGGCCTGCAGACTCGCGGGGTTGGTGCTGTCGGTCACGACCAGGGGCGTGTCGGCAGGCGCGCCCACCTCATCGCGCACGGCCTTGAGCTTCTCCAGGCTGCGCCCGCCCATGGCCCAGCGCAGGCCGCTGCCTGCCGGGTAACGCTGCAAAAGATACTCCACCACCAGACGGCCGGTAAAGCCGGTGGCGCCATGGACCACCAGATCAAACTGCTTTGTCATCTTGACTCCTGTGACGTTAAATCAAACCAAAAAACCGGGCCAATTTTCGGGACAGGGTGGTGGACTCTGATGTGGCGATCTGGCGCGCAATGGCGTCCACCGAGTGATCCGCGCCCTTGATGACCTGCAGGTCATAACTTGCCCCGGAGTTTTGCCAGACTGTAGCCGTCGACGCCTGAGACTGATAGCTCGTGCGCGACAGGCCTTTGG
>JBIIVW010000157.1:0-7701 GCA_044339205.1 Rhodoferax sp.
AGCCAGCCCAGGCCAGCCGAGGTGCCACCCGGCTGCGTGCCCAGCTTGGGCCGGTACTCGCAACCCACCCAGCCGTCAAAGCCCAATTCATCGAGCACCGAGAACAGGTAGGGGTAGTTCAACTCGCCCAGATCAGGCTCATGGCGCTGTGGCACGCCGGCAATCTGGATGTGGCCGACATTGCCAGTGGGAAGGTACTGGCGCAGCTTCATGGCCAGGTCGCCCTCCACAATCTGGCAGTGGTACAGGTCCATCTGCACCTTGAGGTTGGGCGCACCCACGTCGGCAATCACCTGATGAGCATGGTCCTGGCGGTTCAGGAAGAAGCCGGGAATGTCGCGCAGATTGATCGGCTCAATGAGCACGTTCACGCCCTGCTTGGCCGCCTCAACGGCCGCCCAACGCAGGTTGCTGACATAGGTGGGGTAGAGCGCAGTGCGTTCGGTACCGGCCGGCAACAGCCCGGCCATCACATGAATGCGGGGGCAATCCAGCGCTGCAGCGTAATCAAGCGCCTGGGCAAACCCGGTTTGAAATTCGGCTTCGCGTCCCGGCAGGCAAGCCAGGCCGCGCTCGCCAGCGTCCCAGTCACCCGGTGGGGCGTTGAACAGCACTTGCTGCAGGCCATGGGCCTTAAGGCGCGCGGCAATCTCTTGTGCCGGGAACGCATAGGGGAACAAATATTCGACGGCCTGAAAGCCATCACGGGCGGCGGCTTCAAATCGGTCCAGAAACGCATGCTCGGGGTAGAGCATGGACAAGTTGGCTGCAAATTGGGGCATAGGTTCACCATCGGGCGCCAAAGGTCTGGCGCAGTTCTTCAAGTAGGGGTTCGGTCAGGGGCTCAGGTGCCACAGCACTCATGTGCATCAACCGGGCAGTTTCTTCCAGTTCTTCCAGGATGGCCATCGCGGCGGCCGGCGAGTCGTGCCACACGTTGGGCCCCAGGCGCGACAGCATCACGGCGCGAATCGGCGTGCCTGCCCGACCATAACGCTCAATCGTTTTGGCCACCCATTGCGCAGCGGCCGGGTCGCCGGGCCGGTGATAGGGAATCACCGGCACATGGCCCACCTTCATCACAAAATACGGGGTGAGGGCCGGCAACAGCTCAACATCCTCCCCTGCCGGGGGTGGCAAGGTCAAAGCCACACAGTGCGTGCTGTGGGTATGGATCACACAGCGGGTTTTTGGATCAAATTGGCCTGCAGCCGGGTAGATCATTGCATGCAACGCTATTGTTTTGCTAGCGCGATCACCGCTGATCTGCTGCGCGTTGGCATCCAGCCGGGCAAGCCGCGCGGGGTCCAGAAAGCCCAGGCAGGCATCGGTGGGCGTAATCAGAAAGCCACCGCCCTCGGATTCATCCAGGCGCACGCTGATGTTGCCTGCCGTGGCATGCACGTAGCCGCGCTCGAACAGGCTTCGCCCGACACGGCAAATTTCTTCGCGGGCCTGGTTCTCGGTCATGCCAGCCTCGTGAAGGCTTTGCTGAAGAAGTCATCCGTGCCGAAGTTGCCGGATTTCAGCGTGAGGTGCAAGCCGCCCACAGATGCGGCATCGCTCTGGGCATGGCACCACGGCACGCCGGGGTCGATTTGCGGGCCGATCTTCATTTGGCTGATGTTCAGGGCCTGCACGCAGGCGCCTGAAGTTTCGCCACCCGCCACCACCAGTTGACGCACGCCCAGGCCCACCAGGCCACGCGCGATGGCGGCCAAGGTGTGCTCCACCAGCGCGCCAGCCGCCTCCACGCCCAGTTGCCCTTGCACCGACTTGACGGATTGCGCATCGGCTGACGAGTAAATCAACACCGGGCCCGCTGCCAGCAAGGGCGCAGCCCAAGCCAGGGCGTCGGCCACCATATCGCCACCAGCTGCACGCCGGGCGGTGATCTGCAAAGGATCAATCGCCCAAGCCGGGCGACCGGACTGAATGAACGCCTGCACCTGCCGGTTGGTGGCCAGCGAGCAGCTGCCCGACACCACGGCTTGTAGACCGGTGGGTGCGGGCAAGGCGCTGGCGGTGCTGGACGGCGCAATGCCGAAGTTGCCGGGCAAACCAATGGCCACACCCGAACCCGCAGTGACCAGCGGCATGTCCTTGAGCGCGGGGCCCAGGCGCATCAGGTCGTCGTTCGACACAGCGTCCACCACAGCCAGTCGCACGCCCTCTGTGCGCAGATGCGCGATGCGCTCGCGAATGGCGGCCTCGCCTTGCGCGACCACCTTGTAGTCAATCAAGCCCACCTTGGCGGTGCACTGCCCTTGCAGCACGCGCACCAGATTCGCATCCATCATGGGGGTGAGCGGGTGGTTTTGCATGCCGCTCTCATTGAGCAACACGTCACCCACAAACAGGTGGCCCTTGAACACGGTGCGGTGGTTGTCCGGGAACGCGGGCGTGGCGATGGTGAAGTCCGCGCCCAGCGCCGCCATCAGCGCCTCGGCCACGGGACCAATGTTGCCCTGCGCCGTGCTGTCAAAGGTGGAGCAGTACTTGAAATAGATTTGCTGGGCACCCTGTGCCTGCAACCAGCGCAAGGCCTCCAGCGACTGGGCGATGGCCTCATCTACGGGCAGCGTGCGTGATTTGAGGGCCACCACCACGGCGTCGGCATCTGCCTCCAAGGGCTGTGCGGGCACGCCCATGGCCTGCACCACGCGCATGCCGGAGCGCACCAGGTTGTTGGCCAGATCCGTGGCGCCGGTGAAGTCGTCGGCAACACAACCCAAAACTACTTTGCTCATGGTTTTTTGGGCAACTCAATGCCGGGAAATATCTTGATCACCGCGCTGTCATCCTCACGGGCGTAGCCCGCCGTAGACGCCTGCATGAACATCTGGTGCGCCGTGCTGGACAGCGGCAGCGGGAACTTGGTGGCGCGCGCCACGTCCAGCACCAGGCCCAGGTCTTTCACAAAAATATCCACGGCGGAGAGCGGCGTGTAGTCGCCGGCCAGCACGTGGGCCATGCGGTTCTCGAACATCCAGCTGTTGCCCGCGCTGTGGGTAATCACCTCGTACAGGGCGGCCGCATCCACACCCTCACGCAGGCCCAGCGCCATCGCTTCGGCCGCAGCAGCAATGTGCACGCCAGCGAGCAACTGGTTGATGATCTTGACCTTGCTGCCCGCGCCGGCGCAGTCGCCCAGGCGGTAAACCTTGGCGGCCATGGCATCCAGCAGCGGGCCCACCGCCGCATAGGCCTCGGGCGTGGCGGCGGTCATCATGGTCATCTCGCCGCTGGCGGCCTTGGCGGCACCCCCCGAGATGGGCGCGTCGATGTACAACATATCCAGAGCGGCAAGACGCGCCTCCAGCGCAATCGACCAGTTGGGGTCCACGGTGGAGCACATCACAAAGGTGGTGCCCGGCCGCATGCTGCCCGCGCAACCGCCCTCGCCAAACAGCACACTCTCGGTCTGCGCGGCATTCACCACCACCGACACGATCACATCGCACTGCGCACCCAGCTCGGCCAGGCTGTCGCAAGCCACACCGCCCTCAGCGGCAAACGCTTGGGCCGCCTCGGCGCGCACATCAAATACATGCACGTTGTTGCCGTGGCGGCGCAGCGATCGCGCCATGCCGCTGCCCATGGCACCCAGGCCAATTACTCCGACGTTGTAAGTCATATTTTTTTCACTTGATAAGGGGAATTAATCCAGGGTGATCTTGGCAAAATCCGCAACACGTCGCCATTTGGCTGCGTCTGCCGCCCAAAAGGCGGCCATCATCTTGCTGTCCACAAAGCCAGGCTCGGCGCCCTGGCGCAGCATGGCAGCTGCCACATCGGGCTGTTTGCTGACCTTCTCCAGCGCTTGCTCAAGGCGCGTTACAACAGCAGGCGGCGTGCCCGCAGGCGCGGCCAGTCCAAACCACGCACTCACATCGAAGTCGGGCATGCCCAGCTCCACCAGGGTGGGCACATCGGGCAAAGCCTTGCTGCGCTGAACCGTGGTGACCGCCAGGGCGGTGACCTTGCCAGCCTGAATCTGGCCCATGGCCGAGGGCAGGTTGTCAAACATCATGTCCACCTCACCGGCCAGGATCGCGGTAATCGCAGCGGCTGCGCCCCGGTAGGGAATGTGGATGATGAAGGTATTGGTTGTGGTTTTGAACAACTCGGCACTCAGGTGCAAGGAGGTGCCGTTGCCGTTGGACGCGTAGTTGAGGCTGCCCGGCTTGGCTTTGGCCTTGTCGACCAATTGCTTGACGCTGGTCACACCACCTGCCTTGACGATCAAGACATTGGGCACGCGCCCCAGCAAAGCCACGGGCACGATTTGCTCGGGCTTGTAGGGCAGGGTTTTGTAGAGTGAGGGGCTGATGGTCAGCGGGGGCGATGCCATCAACAGCGTATAGCCATCCGCTGGTGCGCGGGCAACATCAGCCGCCCCGAGGTTGCCACCGGCACCCGGCTTGTTCTCAATCACCACCGGCTGCCCCAGCTCTTGCGCCAGGCGCGGCCCCAAGAGGCGCGCCATGTTGTCAATCAGGCCGCCCGGCGGGAACGGCACCACCAGACGCACCGGCTTGACGGGATAGTTTTGCGCCCAGCTTGTGCTGGCGACGGCCGCGAGCGCCAGGCCCGCCAGACAAAAACTTCTTTTCTTCATGGTTTGCTCTTCAAATCAAGTGACCTCACACCACAATTGGTCAGGTCATCATATAAATTTTCAAATCATTGGGCACCCGGGTTTCCCCGAGTCAAACGGGTCCGGCCGGGGTCTCGCCCGGATAGGCCAGGGACACAAGCGGACGGGCAAGTTGTTCACCGGCTTGCTGCCAGAAGGCCGGGTCGGCCTGCTCAATGCGCACAATGGCGTTGTTCATGTGCCCCGTGGCGGCGTTGCGTGCGGCCACCGGATCGCGGGACTCGATAGCCTGAAGGATCAGGTCATGCTCCTCACGCACCTGGCGCGCAAAGTCGATCCGGCGGGACTCGTTGGCCCGGGTCACCCGCGTGGCGCCTTTGAGAAACTGACCCAGGTAGTCCAGCGTGCTGATCAAAAACGGGTTGCGCGCGGCCTGCGCAATGGCGTTGTGGTAGCGCACGTCTTCATCCACTCCGTCACCCCCGGCCAGCACCGCGGCCTCCAGCGCCGTGATTGACTCGCGAATGCGCTTGACGTCATCCATCGTGCAGCGCTGCGCAGCCAGGGCTGCCACCTCGGCCTCCAGGGCGCGGCGCACCTCCACAATTTGAATCACGGCCTGGCGGGAGACTGCGTATTTGGCGTCAAAGTTGAGTGGTGAAAAGCCCTGCTCCTTCACAAACACCCCACTGCCCTGCCGGGAGTCCACCAGCCCTAGCGACTTCAAGCGTGACACCGCCTCGCGCACCACCGTGCGGCTCACCGAGAATTGCGCCACCAAGGCGGCCTCGGTGGGCAGCTTGTCGCCCACGGCCAGCCGCCCGGCGCGAATCTCGGTGGCCATCGCATCAGCCACCTGATCAGACAGGTAGGCGCCAGGCGTGATGGGCTTGAAAGAGTTGGGCATAGAGAGACTCAAGGCGTCATGCCTACTTGTAACCCATCACATGGGGAAGCCACGTCGATATGGCCGGCACAAACGTCAGAAGAATCAATACCACTCCGTGCGCATAGAGGAATGGCACCAGCTCCCGGGTCAAGGCGGCCATCGGCACCCGCGAGACGTTGGAGGTCACAAACAGAAGCCCTCCCACGGGCGGCGTGATCATGCCCAGCGTCAGGTTAAAAATAACGATCATGGCAAAGTGAGTGGGGTCAATGCCGACCTTGGCAGCAACCGGCGCCAAAATCGGCACCAGCACCATGACACCCGGCAAGGGCTCAATAAAGATACCAAACAACAACAAGAAAATGTTGATGACGATCAGAAAGGTCCATTGACTCAGCTGCATGTCGCTGATCCAGCTGGCCACCGCTTGGGGCACACCCTCAATCGTCAACACCCAGGCAAATGAAGCCGACATGGCAATGATGATCAGCACCGAAGCGGTGAGCAAAGCTGAACGCCACAGGATATCTGGCACCGCGCTCCACTTTAGGGTGCCGTACACATACTTGCCACAGATCAACGCATAGAACACGGCTACCACCGACGCCTCGGTCGGTGTGAACCAACCCGCCCGCATGCCGCCCAAAATAAGCACCGGCAACAAAATCGCCGGCAACGCGCGCCAGGTCGTCCGCAAAATATCCATTCCGGTAGGACGCTCATCATCACCCCGGTAATTCCGCTTTTTGGAGATATGCCAATTGACGATACACATCGCCACTGCGATCAGCAGGCCCGGCAACAACCCAGCAACAAAGAGCGCGCCGACCGAGACATTGTCATCGGCCAACGCATAAATGATCATGATGATAGAGGGTGGAATGATCGGCCCCACGATGGCAGTTGCAGCCGTCAATGCAGCAGCATAGGCGCGGTCATAACCAGCCTTGTCCATCATGCGAATCATCATGGAACCCGGCCCAGCTGCATCGGCCAGTGCCGACCCGGATATGCCCGAGAAAAAAGTCAAGGCCACCACATTGGTATAGCCCAGGCCGCCGCGTTTGTGGCCGACGAACTGGCCTGCAAAACGCAGCAACACATTGGTCAGGGAACCCCCGCTCATCAACTCGGCTGCCAGAATAAAAAACGGCACCGCCATCAGCGGGAAACTGTCAATACCGGTGAATGTTTCTTTGAGCAACACCAGCATCGGGAAGCTGCCAGACACCAGAAGCGCCGTCACGGTGGACAAGCCCAGCGCAAACGCCACAGGCACGCCAATCGCGAGATAAATGCACGCGGAAATGAGGAGGACAACACTGGCGCTCATAGGGATGCACTCGCAGTCGAATCAAAGTGGCTGTCGGAGGCAAACTCGCGTCGCAACACGTAGTTCCGCATGATCAACATCCAGTGGATCAAACTCAGAAACATCCCAACAGGCAATGCGGCGTAAATAAGCGCAAATGAAATTTGGGTAGCAGGTGTGGTTTGGTACTGGGTACGATCCATGTAGTCCAGGCCAAACCAGATACAAAACACAAAAAATCCCGTGATGAGCGCCGCAATCACAGCCCGCAAAACAGTGGCTCCCTTCGGGGATAACGCATCCTGCAAATTCTCCACTGCAATGTGGCCACCGTAGCGAAGCGTTGGCCCACATCCAAGGAAAGTCAGCCAGATCATGAGATGTCGTGCGACCTCCTCTGCCCACTCAATGGACTGACTCGTGGTGTAGCGCAGCACCACATTGGTAAAAATAATCACGGCCATGACAGCCAGTGTTCCAATCAACAGCCAGCGATTGACCGCCAGAAAGTAGTTTTCAAAGGTTTTCAAAATAGCATTTCCAGTGGTCAAAATAAGTTGACCGGTGTGATCACGCGAGTCATCACACCGGTCAATCAGACAGGCAGGGGATTACTTGACTTCTTGGATCTTGCGAATGTTGTCCGCTCCAAACTCCTTGGCGTAGCTCGCGAAAGCAGGCTTGAGTGCGTCCCTGAAGGCCTGGCCATCGACTTTGCTGACCACAGCCATCCCCTCTTTTTCGAGCTGCGCAATGCCATTGGCTTCGTCTTCATTGACTTTTTTGCGCTGGGCCACGGTGGCTTTTTTGGCCGCCTCATAGAACACTTTCTTATCGGCCTCACTCAGCTTGTTCATCAGGCGTGGGGACGTGATAAGCAGCGCGGGCGAGTAGACGTGA
>JBIIVW010000203.1:0-6132 GCA_044339205.1 Rhodoferax sp.
TCTGCACGGCACCTTCAAAACTGCGGGCGCCGCCAATGAACAGGTTCAGATGGCAAAACACACTGTCGGCCACCCCACTCACGGCGGCAAGTTCCGCATCCCGCAAGCCGGCCCAGCGCTCCGGCAGTCCCAAACGGGCCGCGACGAACCCACCTCCACGAACCAAGTCAGCCAGACATCCAGCGTCTGCCGGCCAAAGGAATGAGCCTTCACCAGAAATTTAGCAAGCCCGTACACTGGCCCGTGGAGCCGCAACAGCGGGGCTTCAGGTACCTGGACGACCCATAACCCTTAAGACAAGGGAGCAGGGCACGCATCTCGGTAGTGGGGTGCGACGGGGTTTACCTGGCATGCCCTCTCGTTTGAATAGAAAGTGATCCCGTCGGGTTTCGCGTCACAATAAGCTTGCCGGGTCTCAAGGACTCCAGTGGGAATCTTTTTGCACGCATTCACCATGATTTTGATTGATTCAACTGCCCACGCCACACCGCCCACGACTCAGAACATGCCCTGCCGTGGTTTCTTGCTGACCATGGGCGGTTACAACGGCACACTGGCTGCCGCCCGCGACTTGGGAAGCCAGGGCATCCATACCGTTTTGGCCGACCACCTAACCGACACAGCCACCTATGCGTCACGCCATATTGCCCGGCGACTCCAATGCCCTGATGTGACGGACACCCTGGCGTTTATGGCGTGGCTTCTGGATTTTGGCAAGGCGGAACCAGGATTTGTACTTTACGCGACCTGCGACGAACTTTGCTGGCTCATGGACAAGCACCAGATAGCGCTCTCAGAATTTTTTTACCTTTACCAACCCAGGCAAGGGGACATGTACCGGGTGCTGAACAAAAAGTTGTTGCACCAAAAATGCGTCGAACTGGGAATCGACCACCCCACCATCTGGCATGTCGAGACCCGTTATCCGTCTGCCGAAGAATTGGCGGCAGTGCACTACCCGGTCTTGCTGAAGCCGCAAACCCAAGCCGGGCTGGTGGTTCAAATCAAAGGGCTATTGATCAACACGCCTGCGGAGTTGCGCGAAGCACTGAACCCCGACACAGGCACGTTCAGTTTCCGTCCAAGCCTGGTGGCGGACGACCCGACGGTAGCGACACCCCTCATTCAGGCGTACCTCGAAGTTGCAGCAAATAACATTTACTCGCTAGCGGGCTTTTATGCCCCGGAGACCGATACCTACTTATTGCGCGCTTCCCTCAAAACCCTGCAACAGCCCATGCGTATTGGCGTCGGGCTTTGTTTTGAAAGCCGCCCCGTTCACGAGCGCACAGCCCGCGAACTGCGATCCCTGATGGATGCGGTGGGCTACAAAGGTGCGTTTGAGGCGGAATATATTCATCTTAAAACGGAAGATCGTTTTCTGCTGATTGACTTCAACACGCGCTTTTATGGACAAATGGGTTTCGAAATTGCACGCGCAATACCCATGGCCCAACTGTGCTTTCATGCGGCCCAAGCGGATTGGGACCGGGTCCGGGCGCTGGCGGCAGTCGACAAAAACTGGGATCACATCGCGCTATGGAAATGTCGCATCGCCTGGATGCTCAATTTTTATGTCACGACCCTATGGCTTGGTGGCGGCCTATCGCGCCGCCAACGTGCCGACTGGAAGAAATGGTCCGCCGGCGGCAATGCGTACGATCCGATTTTTGCAACCGATGACCCCCAACCAGCGCGACTCTTCATCAAGAAGGCGCTGACCGCGTTCATCCGGCATCCCCGCTCCACGATCAAGAAGTATTTTTTTGCCTGAGCATGCCCACCGGCCACGTCTGCTGCTTCAGCCCCAGACCTTTTCCTTGAGCTTTTTGAGTTGCCAGTTTTGCAGGTACGCCCTGAACTCCGGGTTGTCATAGCGGGGTACCCGTTGAAAGAAGGCCTTCACGAAGCCCGCCATGATGAGGACGCCGCCGATGATGAAGGGTTTTTCCCGCATTCTGAAAATGCTGGAAGCCAGCGCATACAGCGGGTGGTAACCCATGAAGTAGATGCCACGGCCCAGACGCAGGCGACCCCGGTAAACGTTTTTATCAGAGGACCCCATGAGCCGGTGGTGCATGAGTCTGGCGTCAGGGTGGTCGAAACTCTGGGTGTGCCAACCCTTCATGCGGGCCGTGTGAACGTCGATACCATCCCACAAAACCTCTTCGACGAAGCCGCCAATCTCACAAAACGCAGCCCATCGATAGAGTTTGAACTGCCCGGCGACATGCTCGTCAACGGTCCACTCTTCAATCAGCTTTCCATTTTCAGGGCGGAACACTTTCCCGGAAACTGCGGCGAGTTTTGGATTCTGGTCAAAGGCCTTGAACATGATTTCAAGGTATTGCGGGGCAAACGACATGTCGCCGTCAAGTTTGGCAATGTAGTCGTACTGGAGGGCCCTGATCTGCGTCAGTCCAAACTTGAAAGCGGCGACCACACCACCGCCGAGTTTGCGAAATCCGCGGTCTTTGATGGTGACCAGATGAATAAAGGGGTACTTGTCTGCATACCCTTGAACAATGTCGGCCGTGTCGTCGGTGGATCCATCGTCCACAATGACCCATTCAAGGGGCTGCACGGATTGCGCGACCACCGAATCAAGTGTTTTGGAGATCAGTGCAGCTTCGTCCCTGACGGGCGAAACGATCACCAGGGACACGACGGTTTTGGGTCTATCGGGACTGCCTGCAACGTTCATGGGCGCACAATTCGTATAGTTGAAAAAGGATAAAGACTCTGTCAAAGCGAGAGGCCTAATTGACAACTTGTTCAGACAGCAACCTCCATTGCCCCTCCTCCAGCCTCAACCGGACTTCTTTTCGGCTCTTGTCCGAATAGCGGTTGGATTGATAGGTTTGCTGAACACGAACAGTGGCAATCGGGCCCTGAAACCGGGCATCCATGACGTTGATTTCAACCCGAATGAACTTGGCATTCTCCATGAGCGCTTTCTTGCGTTCGCGCCAGCTGTCAAATGTGACGCCATCCGCCGGAACAAAGGACGTGCTGTAGTGCGAGAGATAGGCATCGTAAGACTTGGCGTTCCAGGCCTTGACCCATGACTGCAACGCCGTCAGTACATCGGCCTGGAGCCACGTATCACCGCTAGTCGATGAGCCCTGGGAAGTGATCGGCGCAGAAACAGGCTCCTCTTCACTGAGGTCCAGGTTCTCCAACCTCAGTTTGTTGCCCGAAGGCTTCGCTGGTTCCCGGGTCTTAAGGGGCTCGCGGTTCGCGCTGGATTGATCTTTCTTGCCCGGGGCAGCTCTCGACCGTTGAGTGGGCGCAACGCCAACCACACCGGCTTGGCTGGCAGGTCCGGTACTGGTTTCCAGGGTCACGTCAATGTACTTTTGCAATGCATCGAGTCGACGTTGAGTCGCCTTGTCCCCAGGGTTGAGATCCCTGGCTTTTACCAGCGCTTCGAGCGCCAGGCCCACATTGACAGCGGCGAGACTGAGATGGGTTTGAAATCGGTCATTTTGAAGGGCACTGGACTTCATCAGCATGATGCGGGCATCTTCCAGACGTCCCCATCTGGCATGAATGGCAGCGAGGTTGACATGAGGTGCCGCCTGATCCGGAAACGCTACACGCAAAGCATCAAAAACGTTGTAGGCGGCCTGTAGCCGTCCGAGATCAGACAAGAAAATGCCCTTTTGAAGCAATAACTGCGGATTTTGCGGATCTTGCAACAGCTGCTCACTGAGACGAAAAAGCCGAAGCTCCGTTTCTTTGACATCCAGCCCATCAACGGGGGGTGAGTCTGCGAACCCGGGTAGCGTCTGGCTGAAAGCCTGAACAGAAAACGTGTTCATCACGATAACTATCGTCGACGCAATGAGTACATTCCTGAAATAGTTCAACATCGACTCCTACTCGAACACCAATAACTTCTTGACCTTGGAAACAATAAGCTTAAGCGACAATAGCTGAAATTTTTCACGCCGGTTCACGTATTCACACATCAAGTGACCGCCCGCATTGACAGAGAGTTTTTTGTTTTGAGACGAAACGGCCAAAACGTAGTTGAATAGCAATTTCTTGGGAAACCACATTGAAGAAAACGAAGTTGGTCGCGTCTGCCAGATGGGCAATCTTGCACGTTGTATTTGCTGCACTGGCATCTGCTTCAGGGGTTACCCCGAGCTTGGCTCAATCACGCCCCCTCAGCCTGCCACTGGAAAATCAATGGACACCAGCGCGAGCGTTGCCAAATACAAGCCCCACCGCCTCTCCGGCAGAAAACCCATCGATCGCGCCCGCACCAGATCGCTTGTCAATTGGCGTGGGAGATCAGATTTTCATCACCGTGTTTGGCCAACCGGATATGTCCGCCGAAGTGACGGTTAACGACAATCTGCAAGTGACATTGCCGCTGATTGGAACGCTTAAAGTGGGTGGACTGACCCCGCCCGCTATCGAAAAGCTGATTTCACAGCGATTGAAAGAGGGTCAGTATCTGTTGAATCCTGAGGTGTCCATTCAGGTTCGACAGATACGGAGCCACATCATGTCCGTGCTGGGAGAAGTACAAAAGCCAGGCCGTTTTGTCATCGCGGGGAAAATGACGATCCTGGACGCCCTGGCCACTGCGGGTGGTTTGACCCAGCGGGCCGACTCAGCCGCTATTTTGATTCGCCGCAGTGTGTTGAAAGGCGCTCAGACTCACCGACAAGAAATTACCGTCAGTATGAATCAGATACTTGAGTCCACCAAGGACGATATGGACCTGGAGTTGAAAAATGATGATGTTGTTTTTGTAGCACAACAAAAACTGTTCTATGTTTTTGGAGAAGTCCGCAAGCCTGGCGCCTATCCCATGGAGCCCGAGCTCAATGTCATGCGCGTTTTATCAATCAGTGGCGGAGTGACAGATCGCGGCTCAATGAAACGAATACGCATCCACCGCAAAGATCCGGATCAAAAGATTCGGGAGGTCACACCGGATTTGGGCTACCCCGTTTTGGGTGGCGACGTGATCTATGTCGATGAACGGCTTTTCTAAGCCATGAACACGAGCACCTACGCCAGCGGACTGTCGTTTGAACAGCTCTTTGCGATATTGCGTGGGGGCAAGCGGACGATGCTGCTCGTCCTTTTCCTGACCGTACTCGCTACCTTTGCCATCACGAAGTCCATCCCGAAATCCTACACCGCCACAGCCGATATTTTTGTGGACTTCAAGGCCAACGACCCCCTGGCCGGGCGGCAATTTAGCCCGATGCTTGATGAGAGTTACATGCAAACCCAAGTTGACATGATTCTCAGCCAGGAGGTCGCCAACAGCATAATCAATGCCACCAAGATGATGTCGGACCCCGATGTCAAGAAGATGGTGGCAAAGGACGGCGAAGAAAAAACTCGGAGCATCTTGACAGCTCAAGTCATCAAAAATCTCGAGGTCATCCTGCGCAAGAGCAGCCGACTGGTTGAAGTCCGGTACACCGGCAACAACCCGATTCAAGCTCGCGACGCCCTGAACGCTGCACTGCGAGCCTACATGGATTTGGTCCTGCGCATCAATTCAGCGCCAGCAAAGTCCCGGCAGGAGCAATACAGCATCCAGCTCGAGACCTTGCGACGGGAGGCGGACACCATACAACGCTCGATCACCGAATACCAGCAAAAATACGCCATCGTGGATGCCGATGAACGCCTGGACATTGGTTCTCGCCAACTCAACGAGCTTTCCTCAAGAACGTCGACAGTGCAAAGTTTGCGGCTGGAAGCCAACGCTAAACACAAAGGCGTGTTGGCGATGGTCAAGTCCGGTATTCCCGCGTCGGAAATACCTGAAATCGCCCAACTGCGTGGCATCCCGGAACTCAGACTCAGGCTGGCGGAACTGGATCGTCAGATGGCTGAGATTGGCAGTGTGTATGGGCGCAATCATCCCAAATTCAAAATAATTATTGCGGAGAGAGAAGTCTTGGCAATGCGATTGAATCGCGAAGCTGAAGTGGCTTTAACGGCGGTTCTGCAGGAAGAGCGCCGATTTGAACAGCAAGAACAGACTTTGCTCTCGGAAATACGGAACAAGCAGCAAGGCATGCTGGAAAACAAGAAGCACCGGGATGTGATCGGTTCCTACCAGCGGCAATTGGAAACTGTACAAAAAATTTA
>JBIIVW010000204.1:0-6088 GCA_044339205.1 Rhodoferax sp.
CTGGTCACCGGGGCGGGCGGCAGCATCGGGAGTGAGCTGGCTCGGCAAATCCTGTTGCAGCGGCCACGCCAGTTGTTGTTGCTCGATCACAACGAATTTGGCCTGTACAGCATCCACCAGGAACTGATGGGGTTGTGCACAGCCCAGGCGCTGGCGGTTGAATTGCTGCCGCTGCTGGGCAGCGTGGCCAACTTTGAGCGCCTGAGCGTCATTTGCAACATCTACCGCCCTGTCACGGTCTACCACGCCGCTGCTTACAAACATGTGCCGATGGTGGAGGACAACCCGGGCGAGGGCGTACTCAATAACGTGTTCGGCACGCTCAACATGGCCCTGGCCGCCCGGGCGAGTGGGGTGAAGCGCTTTGTGCTGGTGTCCACCGACAAGGCCGTTCGGCCCACTAACGTCATGGGGGCCTCCAAGCGCATGGCCGAGCTGGTTTTGCAGGCCCTGGCTGCCGAGACCTCCCGGACCTGTTTCACCATGGTGCGCTTTGGCAATGTGCTGGATTCCAGTGGCAGCGTGGTGCCACTGTTTCGTCGCCAGCTTGCGGCTGGCGGGCCGCTGACCGTCACACACGCTGAAGTGACCCGCTATTTCATGACCATTCCAGAGGCCGCGCAGCTGGTGTTGCAGGCCGGTGCCATGGCGGTGGGTGGCGAGGTGTTTGTGCTGGACATGGGGCGCTCGGTCAAGATTCTGGACCTGGCGCGGCGCATGGTGAGACTCAGCGGCCTGAGCCTGCGTGATGAGCGCAATCCGGGCGGAGACATCGAGATCGAGATTACCGGACTGCGCCCCGGAGAAAAGCTGTTTGAAGAACTGCTGATTGGCGACAACCCGGAACCCACGGCCCACCCTCGCATCATGAAAGCCCACGAGGATCACCTGGCCTGGCCGGCGCTTGAACTGCAACTCCAGACCTTGCGCCAAGCCGCTGATGGCAACGACATAGTCACCCTCAGGACGGCTCTCAAGGCGTGCGTGATGGGTTTTGAGCCGGACGGGTCCTGACCGGAAGCCCGTGAAGGGGAAAATCGGCAGGTGCTGCCAGAACATGCGGCACAATTTGCGCTGTGACTTCTTTGATTTCGCCTATACGTTCCGTTCCACCTCTTTGAAGCAACACCCCATGACTGACATCAGCCAGATACTCCCGCGCGACAAAGCCGAGATCCTCGCCCAGGCGTTGCCCTACATTCGCAAGTTTCATGGCAAGACCATGGTGATTAAATACGGCGGCAACGCCATGACTGACCCGGCCCTGCAGGCCGATTTTGCCGAAGACGTGGTGCTTCTCAAGCTCGTGGGCATCAACCCCGTGGTGGTGCATGGCGGTGGGCCACAGATCGAAACCGCACTCAAACGCCTGGGCAAGCAAGGTCAGTTCATCCAGGGCATGCGCGTGACCGACGCCGAAACCATGGAAGTGGTTGAGTGGGTGCTGGCTGGCGAGGTGCAGCAAGACATCGTGGGCCTGATCAACCAGGCCGGCGGCAAGGCGGTGGGCTTGACCGGACGCGACGGCGGCATGATTCGGGCGAAAAAACTCAAATTGGCGGACAACACCGATCCGAGCATCGAGCATGATCTGGGCCAGGTGGGTGAGATCGTCAGCATTGACCCCAGCTTGGTCAAGGCCCTGCAAGACGATGCGTTCATTCCGGTCATCAGCCCGATTGGTTTTGGCGAAAACAACGAGAGCTACAACATCAACGCCGATGTGGTGGCCGCCAAACTCGCCACCGTCTTGCGGGCTGAGAAGCTCATGATGCTCACCAACATCAGCGGCGTGCTCAATAAAGCGGGTGAGTTGATCACCGACCTGACCGCCTGCCAGATCGAAGAGTTGTTTGCAGATGGCACCATCAGCGGCGGCATGCTCCCCAAGATCAGCGGTGCGTTGGATGCCGCCAAGAGCGGCGTGAACTCGGTGCACATCATTGACGGACGGGTACCGCACGCGCTGCTGCTGGAGATTCTGACCGAACAGGCCTTTGGCACGATGATCCGCTCGCATTGATTGCTATTAAATTTAGCAGTAAAAACTAATAAAAATGCCGGCCAGGAGCCATTATTTTATGAGACTCTTGCTTGTTGAAGATGATGTCATGGTGGCCAGTGGCATCAAGCTCGGGCTGGTGGATGCCGGTTATGCGGTGGACTGGGTCGGCAGCGCCGAGCGGGCGCTGGAGGTCACGCGCGCCGAGTCGTTTGACATCGCCATCATTGACCTGGGCCTGCCCGGTATGGACGGCTTGAGCCTGCTCCAAAACCTGCGCAAAGAAGGTCACGGCATGCCGGTGCTGATTTTGACGGCGCGTGACGCCTTGCTGGACCGGGTACAGGGCCTGGACAAGGGCGCCGATGACTATATGGTCAAACCTTTCGAGCTGCCCGAGCTGCTCGCTCGGTTGCGTGCGCTCCTGCGCCGCTCCCAGTCCGCCACGTCGGCCGTGCTGGGGTTTGGGCCGCTGGAGCTCGACACCTCGACCCGTCTGGCCTGCATCCGGCCCAGTGGTCAGGCCATTGAGTTGGGGCCACGCGAGTGGACGGTCATCGAGTATTTGCTGATGCACGCACCCAAGCCGGCCAACAAAGACAAGCTCCTGCAAGCACTCACCGGCTGGGACAAAGAGATCACGCCCAATGCGATTGAGGTTTACATCTCCCGACTGCGCAGCAAGCTCGAACCCCACGGCATTGCCTTGCGCTCCATTCGCGGGTTTGGCTACCGACTGGAACTGACACCCGACCCGCTGCCGCCGGGTGCCGATCTGCCACCTCAGGGCTAGCAGGGTGCAGCTTGCTGCGCTGTCCCAGGGCTTGCAGCGGCGTTTGTTGCTGTTGCTCCTGATCCCTCTGATCTTGCTGGCGTGCGTCAACACCTGGTTTGACTACCGGTCAGCCGACAGCGCCGCTCTGGAGCAAGACCGCCAGTTGCTCAGCCTGGTGCCACTGCTGGCTGATTCGGTGGTGGCGCCCGGCAAGACGGACGACGAGCCTCCCGTGCTGCTCACGGCGCCGGATCTGGAGGGGTTCCTGAAAAACAGGCCTGGTTTTTCGGCGTTTTGTGTTAACAACCTGACCGGCCGGGTGCTGCTGGGCGAAGACTGGCTGGCCGCGCCTGCGCCTGCAACCTGGGAACCCGAGTTTGCCAGTGAGGAGCAGGGCGGGGTCACCTACCGAATTGTGTCGCAGCGGGTCCGGACGGTGGCCGGTGAGTTGGTGGTGCGCCTGGCCGATGGCTCCGACCCGCGCCAGCAGTGGCTCAGGCTCGTTGTCATGAAGATTTTGCTACCCAACGTGCTGCTGATGGTGCTGGCCCTGTTTTCGGTTCGATGGGCGGTCAAGCGGGCGTTGCGCCCTTTGTTGGACCTCAGGCAAGCTGTGGAGCACCGTTCGCCCCAGGACTTGAACGCGATTGACCTCGAGGCGTCGCCTGAGGAGGTGCGTCCGCTGGTGCAGTCTCTCAACCGCTTGTTTGAGCGGGTGAATGCGCAGGCCGAGAGCCAGCGCCGCTTTGTGGCCGATGCGGCGCACCAGTTGCGTACCCCGCTGGCAGGCTTGCAGGCCCAGGTCGAGGCGTGGGCTCAGGCGGTCAACAGCCCGACGGCGGCCGCGGCCTGGCGCGAGAAATATGAGTCAAATCGGGCTCTGGCCGGCGATTCTATTGGATTCAATGCTATTTTTATCGGGTCTGAGAAGATCAACCATTTGCGCGATGCCGTGCGCCGAACTTCCCAGTTGGCCAATCAGTTGCTGGCGTTGTCGCGGGCCGATGCGCGCAGCCTGGACGCCCAGCCTTTGCTTCGGGTCGACCTGAAAGACCTGTGCGAGACCCTGCTGGAGGTCTACCTTGATGCCGCAGAACGCAAGCAGATTGATCTGGGGCTGGATGTGCAGGCCGTGCATGTGGATGGCCACGAGTGGTTACTGCGGGAGCTGATTTGCAATTTGCTCGACAACGCCTTGAAATACACCCCTGAGGGCGGGGCGGTCACGCTGCGCTGCGCACCCGCCACGGCGCAGCGTGCGCCCTTGCTGGAGGTCGAGGACAACGGGCCGGGCGTGCCACCCGCACAGCGACTGCGGGTGCTGGAGCGTTTTTACCGGGTGCCGGGCACGGCCACCGAAGGCAATGGCCTGGGACTGGCCATTGCCAACGAGATTGCTCGTGTGCACAGCAGTGAGCTGGTCATCAGCAGCGGTGCGAGCGGGCTAGGCGCTCGGGTCACCCTGGTTTTTGCCGCCTGACCCCCGCCCAAACCCTTGCTTGCGCTATGCGAGAATCAAATTCAATCCTTGCTTTGCGCCCCATGTCTGACGTTGAATCCACCCCCTCTTTGCCTCATTTGTCTGTCACGACCGGCGTTGACATCTCCCCTGCCGTCCGCAAACGCCCCAAACCGGGCGAGCGCCGGGCGCAGATTCTGCAAGCGCTGGCCGCCATGCTGGAGCAGCCCGGCGCAGAACGCATCACCACCGCCTCGCTGGCGGCTCGCCTGGAGGTGAGCGAGGCCGCTTTGTACCGGCACTTTGCCAGCAAGGCCCAGATGTACGAGGGTTTGATCGAGTTCATCGAGCACACGGTGTTTTCCCTCATCAACCAGATCAGCGAGCGTGAGCGTGCGTCCGACACCCAGCAGGCCCGCGCCGTGGTGGCGATGCTGATGCAGTTTGCGGAGAAAAACCCCGGATTGAGCCGCGTTATGGTGGGCGATGCGCTGGTGTTTGAGAACGAGCGCCTGCAGCAACGCATGAACCAGTTGTTTGACAAAATCGAGTCCACCTTGAAGCAGGGTTTGCGTGGCTCCACCGGGATCACTGGCTCCGCCACGCCGACGGTGGACGCCCAAGTGAGGGCGTCCGTTCTGTTGGCATTTGTGATGGGTCGCCTGCAACGTTTTGCCCGCTCGGGATTCAAGCGCCTGCCCTCCGAGCACCTTGAAGCCAGTCTCACCCTGATTCTTTGAGCGAACGGCGGCGTTCGGTGCCGGTCATGCCGCTTGCCAGGCCTCAAATAGTCAAAGGGTAAACCCTCATGATCCCTAGAAAAATCTCTCTAGAAGTCGTAAGGGTATGCCCAAGGCTTTGGAAATGTTGCAAAATAGAACGATCGTTCTTTTTTGTACCATGACTGTTTCTGCACTTCCCACTTCTACCCGGCGTCCCGCCGCACGCGCCAGCACGCCCGGTGCGCGCGCCCTGCAAAAAGGCCAGCAAACCAAGCAGGTCATTGTGGATGCTGCTTTGGGCCTGGCTACCCAGATCGGGTTGGAAGGCCTGAGCATTGGCGCGGTGGCCGAGGTCACTCAAATGAGTAAGTCGGGGGTGTTTGCCCACTTTGGCTCGCGTGAAGAGTTGCAGATCTCGGTCATCCGCGAGTACTACGCCCTCTTTTTCAACGATGTGTTTTCACCCGCCATGAACGAGCCGCGGGGCTTGCCCCGTGTACGCGCTCTGTTTGGCAACTGGATGAAGCGCGTGGCCGTCGAGCTGCAGTCCGGCTGCATCTTCATTAGCGGTGCTGTGGAGTTTGACGACCGGCCCGGCCCGGTGCGCGACGCGCTGGCCAGTTCGGTCGACACCTGGCTGGCCGCGATGTACCGAGCCATTGTGCTGGCCAAGGAAGAAGGACATCTGCTCGCCGGTGCCGACGAAGAGCAGATGGCCTTCGAGATCCATGGCCTCATCCTGGCGCTGCACTACGAGGCGCGATTTCTGAAAAAAGCCGGTGCGCTGGCGCGTACCCACAAAGGCTTTGAGAACATTCTTGCCCGTTACGCCCCTCTGGCGCTAACGCCACCCGGTCCGTCCCTGAAATCAACCCCCTCCAACAAGGAATAATCACTATGCCAACCTACACCCCGCCTCTGCGTGACATGCAATTTGTGATGCACGAGTTGCTCCATGTTGTGGACGATTTCAAGCAACTCCCCCAGCATGCCGACATCGATGTTGACACCATCAATGCGGTGCTGGAAGAAGGCGGCAAGTTCGCCACCGACGTGATCTTCCCGATCAACATCTCGGGCGATACTGAGGGCTGCACGCTGAACCAGGCCACCCACGAAGTCACCACCCC
>JBIIVW010000044.1:0-20055 GCA_044339205.1 Rhodoferax sp.
CGCGGCCCGCCCACTGCGCAGCTTGGGACGGTGCAGCTGCCTTGAATTTTCCGGTGGCGTCAAGACGCCCCCCCGCGCCTCGGGCCTGCAATGTTTGCAGCATCCATTGACCCTCCAGAAACGCCAGCTTCGCGTTGAGCTGCTCCAGAGGCAAGCGCTGCAGATTCCAGGGGCCGCCCAAGGTGTTGGTGAGTTGCACGCCAGCCAGCCAGCCTGCATCATTCGGGGTGATGGTGGCGGTGCCGGCCAGATGCGTCTTCGGCGCCTGGGGCCACAAGGCAGCCACATCCAGTGCCTGCCATTGCGCCTCCAATTGGGCCAGTGGCTGAACTTGCCAGGGCTGAATGCGTGCATCAACGCGGCCCTGCATGGCTGCCTGGCCCTTGGCAAGTGGCTGGGTGACCTGAGGCAACAGTTCGGCTTGTAGCACCAGCGTGGCATCCGTCCCGGCCAAGGGGCCGGTGAGCGTGGCGTGCGCCTGCACGGTCAGGGGCTGGGGGCTGGAGGGCAGGGTGGTTTGCACCGTGCCGTCCACCTCGACATGGAGGGCCATCGGGGCTTGTGCCCCGATACTGGCTTTAATTTGGTAGTTTCCAGATGAAATAGCCACCTGGCCGGCGTTCAATATGTGTTGTGTGCTATTAAAAATATAGTGACCTGACAAGCCCGTGGCCCGCACCGGCTCGTTGCCCGATCGCACCCATTCGACGGCGTCGATCTTGAATGGCACGTCGATCTTGAGCGGCAGGCCCAGGCTGGCCGGTGGAGTGGCTGCGCCGGGTGCAGAGGGCGGGCGGCGGTCATCCACGGCCAAGCTTTTGGCAGCCAATTGGCCCAGCCGGAGCTCGCCACTGAGCAGCGGGCGCAGCGACCAGGCCAGCGTGATCTCCCTCAACTCGACGCTGAGCGCGCCTTGTTGCCAGCGCAGCCAGCCGATGCTGCCGCCCCCGCGCAGTGAACCGATCACGTCGCGGGCCTCCAGCGTCTGGCCGGCGGGCAAGGTGCGGGCGAGTTGCGAGATGGACGTGGCCAGCGAGGTGCTGGCGCCGCTCCACAGCCACAGGCCACCTGCCAAAGTCAGTGCCAGCAGCAGGCTGGCGGTCAGACTGACCAGGGTGATGCGTAGCGCTTTCATCAGAAGCTGAACCCCACATTCATGTGCAGTCGCAGGCGCTTGTCCGCCACACCGTAAGCGAGGTCAATTTGCAGTGGTCCGATGGGGCTCTTCCACCGCGCGCCCACACCCACACCAACTTTGGCTTTGAGGTCGCCCGGCTTGTCGGCCACGGCGCCTGCGTCCATGAATACAGTGGATTCCCAGTCGCTCAGGCGGCCATCGACCGCCATCGGGCGCTGCCACTCGACACTGCCCACCGCCAGGTAACGGCCGGCTGTGGTTTGCCCATCGGGCAGCGTCACACCGAGGTTGCGGTAGCCATAACCCCGCACGGTGTTGTCGCCCCCGGTCAGAAACAACTGGGTACTGGGCAGTTGGATGCTCTCCCGTGCAATGACGGCCCCGGCTTCGGCGCGCAAGGCCAGGCGACCGGCGCGCGCCGCCGTGCTGGCGTCGTCGGCGCTGCGCCCCAATGGCCAGTAGCCCAGCCAGCGCGCCAGCACACGCCCATAGGGGTCGCGCTGAACGCCCAAGGTCGTGCCGCCGCCGAGTTCCACACCCAGGCCCCAGCCGCTGCTGGGGAAAGGGAGGCTGTCGAAGTTGCGCACGGTGAAAGCATAGTTGGCACTCAGCGCGCTGGCCGTGGCGGGCGCGGTGAGGTCTCGGGTGGCGCTGACGGTGGTGTCCGCCCGCTCAAATTGCAGGTAATAGGTGCGGTCAATCCGGTCGCCCCGCTGGCTGCGCCCCAGCCGCAGGGTTTGGCTGTTGACATCAAAGCTGCCGAGTTGTTCCCGCTGGATCTGGGCGCCGGTGACCCAGCGCCAGTTGCTGGCGTCTGGCTGGGCAGTGAGTTCGCTGGCAATGGACTGGGTCTCGCGGTCCAGCGAGAGCTTGCTCACGGCGCGCCAGCCAATGCCAGGCACGAGGTGGTGGGTGTGTTCCGCAGACACCCGGGGGCCACCATCGGTGCTGACGCCCACGCCCAGCACCAGCTTTTGCAGGCGGGCCTCGCGCAGCTGCACCAGCACCGGCGTGGCGTTGGGGTCGGCTGTGGTGTCGAGCGTGAGGTAGGCCGAGTCAAAATAACCGCTGTCCGCCAGGCGCTGCTGGGCGGCCACCAGTTGGGCCTGATCGTAGCTGGCGCCGGGCGTGATGCGGGCGAGCCGGGTGACCAAATCTGCATCAAAACGTTTCAACCCGTTGATGACCAGGTCCCCCAGCTGATAGGACGGGCCGGAGTCCAGCGTCACTGTCAACTGGGCGCTGCGGGTGATCGGGTCGATGTCGGCCAGGGTGGTACTGAGTTGCCCGGTGGCATAGCGCTGGGTGGTGAGCTGGCGCAGGGCTTGCTGCTTGGCCGCTGCCCAGCGCGCTTGCGTAAAGCGCATGCCGGAGCGCAGCAGCCAGCCACTTTCAATCAGCGAACGCTGCGACTGCGCTGCGGGGTTGTCGCTGATGGGGCCCTTGAACTCAATCTTCACCTCACCCACCACGGTGGGCTCGCCCGGCGCGACGCTCAATTTAAGCTGGCGGGCAATGGGTCCGGTGCTGGAGGTTTGCTGCTCGAACTTGATGTCTGGCGAGAAGTAACCCAGTGTGGCCAGCAGGTCGCGGGCGTCTTTTTCGGCGCTGGTGAGCAGGCGTGCCAGTTCGGTGTCACTCAGATCAGGGAGGTCACGGTACCGCTGCAGCTCCAAGTGGCGCTCCAGCAGGTCCCGGATCTCATTCGGTGCTTCTACTGTCAGTTGAAAAGCAGCCTGGGCCGGCGTGGCGCTGGTGGGCGCTGAATCGGTTGGCGTCGGCGGGCTGCTGGCCAGATCTTGTGCGCGCAGCAGGCCGGGAATGGCCGCCAGCAGGGTGGCGGCCAGCACGCCAGCCCGGCCCCATTTCATTTGGTGAGCAGTCGCATCGTGTCTTCCAGACCCTTGAGGGTGAGCGGAAACATCCGCTGGTTCATGAGTTGCTGCATGACGCTGATGCTCTGGCGGTACTGCCACACGCCTTGAGGTTCGGGGTTGATCCACGCGAACTTGGGGAAGGCGCTGGTCAGGCGCTGTAGCCATTCCACGCCAGCCTCTTCATTGTTGTATTCCACGCTGCCGCCGGGTTGCAAAATCTCGTAGGGGCTCATGGTGGCGTCCCCGATGAAGATCAGCTTGTAATCCTTGTTGTACTTGCGGATGATGTCCCAGGTCAGGAACTTTTCGGCAAAGCGGCGCTTGTTGTTCTTCCACATGAAGTCGTACACACAGTTGTGGAAGTAATAAAACTCCAGGTGCTTGAACTCCGACTTGGCCGCCGAAAACATCTCCTCCACCCGGGCGATGTGGTCATCCATGGTGCCGCCTACGTCCATGAGCAAGAGCACTTTGACGTTGTTGTGGCGCTCGGGCCGCATCTTGATGTCAAGGTAGCCCGCATTGGCCGCGGTTGAGTGAATGGTGTTGTCCAGGTCCAGTTCCTCGACGTTGCCCTCCCTGGCAAACTTGCGCAGGCGGCGCAGCGCCACCTTGATATTGCGGGTGCCCAGCTCTTGCGTGTCGTCGTAGTCCTTGTAGGCGCGTTGGTCCCACACCTTGACGGCGCTGCGGTTGCGGCTCTTGTCCTGACCAATGCGCACGCCTTGCGGGTTTTGGCCGTACGCGCCAAAAGGGCTGGTGCCGCCGGTGCCAATCCATTTGGAGCCACCTTCATGGCGCTCTTTTTGCTCTTCAAAACGTTTCTTGAGCGTTTCCATCAACTCATCCCAGCCCATTTTTTCGATCTTGGCGCGTTCCTCGGGGCTCAGGTTGAGCTCCAGGTTCTTGCGCAGCCAGTCGAGCGGGATTTCCTTGGTGAAGTCGGCAATCATCTCCACACCCTTGAAGTAAGCCGCAAAGGCGCGATCGAACTTGTCGTAGTGCTTTTCATCCTTCACCAGCGTGGTGCGACTCAGGTAATAAAAGTCGTCAATCTTGTAGCCTGTGACCTCCGCATCACTTTGCGGCTCAGGCATGTTGGGCCCTACCACGCCCTCTTTGAGCGCCTCCATCAGGGTCAAAAACTCCTTGACGGAGACCGGCAATTTGGCCGAACGCAGGGTGTAGAAAAAGTCAATCAGCATGGTGTGTTCAGGGGTGCGTAGTCAGCAGGTTTCAGGCGCGGGGTTTGTCCAGCAAGTACAGCAACTGTGCCCGGGCCTCCGGCCACTCGCCCCGCCTCATGCTGTACATCACGGTGTCGCGTATGGTGCCGTCGCGGCGCAAGGCGTGGCCGCGCAGCACACCGTCTTTTTTGGCGCCCAGGCGTTCAATGGCAGCTTGAGACGCAAAGTTGAAGTTGTCGGTGCGCCAGCCCACCACCTCGCAGCCCAGGGTGTCGAAGGCATGCATCATCATCAGCAGCTTGGCCGTGGTGTTGACGTGCGTGCGCTGGCAGCTTTTGGCGTACCAGGTCCAGCCAATCTCTGCGCGCCTAAGGTTGGGCACGATGTCATGAAAGCTGGTGCAGCCCAGCACCCGTCCCGTGGCGGCATCGGTCACGGCAAAGGCAAAGCGGTTACCTGCTTCGCGCATGGCCAGTGCGGTCTCTATATAGGAGCGGGTCTGCTCGGGCTCGGGCACCGAGGTGATGCGTAACTTCCACAGTTCACCATCAGCGGCTGCAGCGCGCAGGCCCATCTCATGGTCCAGCGAGAGCGGCACCAATTCAATACCCCGGGCTGCCAGGGTGATGGGTTCAACGAAGGCCATGGTGAATCTCTTGCGTGGCTTAACGGTTGTGTTTTTGCATGAACACCAGTTTTTCAAACAAGGTGACGTCCTGCTCGTTTTTCAGCAAGGCGCCGACCAGTGGCGGTACCGCGACCTTGTCGTCCTTGCTTTGCAGGGCATCCAGCGGGATGTCTTCGGCCAGCAGGAGTTTGAGCCAGTCCAACAGCTCGCTGGTGGAGGGCTTCTTCTTCAGGCCAGGCAGGTTGCGTACGTCATAAAAAGTCTTCATGGCAGCGCTTAAGAGCTCTTTTTTGAGGCCGGGGAAGTGCACATCCACAATGCTTTGCATGGTCACTGCATCGGGAAACTTGATGTAGTGAAAGAAGCAGCGGCGCAAAAAGGCATCAGGCAGCTCTTTTTCGTTGTTGGAGGTGATGAACACCAGCGGCCGGTTCTTGGCCTTGATCAACTGGCGGGTCTCATAACAATAAAACTCCATGCGATCAATTTCACGCAGCAAGTCGTTCGGAAACTCGATGTCGGCCTTGTCGATCTCGTCAATCAGCAGTGCGACTGGTTGATCTGCCGTGAAGGCTTGCCACAGCACACCTTTCAGGATGTAGTTATTGATGTCCTTCACCCGCTCGCCGCCGTCCACGGTGGAGAGCTGCGAGTCGCGCAACCGGCTCACCGCGTCGTACTCGTACAGTCCCTGCTGCGCCTTGGTGGTGGATTTGATGTGCCATTGCAGCAAGGGCATGTCCAAGGCCTCGGACACTTCTTCGGCCAGCATGGTTTTTCCGGTGCCCGGCTCGCCTTTGACCAGCAAGGGGCGCTTGAGCGTGATGGCCGCATTGACGGACAGCATCAGGTCTTGCGTAGCGACGTAGTTTTTGGTGCCTTGAAATTTCATGGTTCTGGTTTGCTCAGAGAAAACAGCAATAAGTGAAGGATTGTTGGTCGATATAATCATCGGTTGATCTATCTCAACCATTGGCCGATTGTCCGCTCAAAATGAACAAATACCTGTCCTCGCTGTCTGTTCTGGTTGTCGCTTGTGCGACGGCTTTCCCTGTAATTGCCCAGGACCAGGGTGACGCCAAAGCGGGCGAGAAAAAAATCGCCATGTGCATTGGTTGCCACGGTATCGCGGGCTACCAGGCCAGCTTCCCCGAGGTGTACAAGGTGCCCATGATCTCGGGACAGGGCGCCAAGTACATTGCGTCGGCGCTGGCCGCTTACAAAAAGGGTGAGCGCAAGCACCCCAGCATGCGCGGTGTGGCGGATAACTTGACCGAGCAGGACATGGCGGACATTGGCGCCTATTACCAAGCGCATGGCAAGGTGCAGGGCGCGCCAGAATTGGTTAAAGCCGCTGAGGGCTCGGCCCGTGTTACTGCGCTAGTGCAAAAAGGTGCGTGTATTTCTTGCCATGGCGACAGCTTCAGCAAACCCATCGACCCCGGCTACCCCAAAATCGCTGGCCAGCATGCCGACTACCTTTTTGTGGCGCTTAAATCCTACAAGTCCGAAGGTCACGCGACCTGGGGCCGCTCCAACGGTGTGATGGGCGGCATTGCCAAGCAATACTCCAACGCCGAGTTGAAAGAATTGGCCAACTACCTGAGCAAGTTGCCCGGTGAACTCAAAACCGTGCCACAAAGCAAGTTCCGCTGATCCAGCCGGGTCGGTACCAAAAAAGCCGCTCATTGAGCGGTTTTTTTACGCCTGTCTGAAATCGCCTGGGGCGGAGTTTGCGGAGCGGCTGGGTCGTCAGTCGCGCGTCGCGTGCTGGTGTACGCAGGCAATATAGGCATTGCCGTCCGGCGGGCGGCCAGCACGCTGGCTTTCCCAGATCATGGTACCCAGGCAGTCCATGGCGTCATGGTGTGCCAGGTGCAGTGAATTGCGTCGGTGCGCGAGCAGCTCCACGGCTTGGCGAATGCCCCGGGGCTGGTCAATGCTGCACTGCTCACTGATGGACAGGTGCATGGACAAGTGCAGAAAAGGATTGCTCTTGCCTTCTTCAGCTTGCAGCATGGCGCCCAGCGCGGCGTCGACATCGGCCAGTTCGGCATGGTATTCGGGGTGCTCCTCGATCCACAGGCTGGCCAGGGTTTCGATGGCCTCCATGGGTTGACCGGTTTGCGCTTTGGCATACACGGAGCAAAAAAAACGGCGCACATCGGCTTGAGAGGGTGAAAACATAGTGCTGGCTATTGTCGCGATTTAAGTGCCTGTTGGCCCAGGCTCACACCCGCCATGCCGGCAGTTGCCAATTTCGCCACAGCGCCAGACCGCGCAGGCCGGCGGTGATGCAAACGCACGCGACCAGGGCCAGCCAGCCCGGTGCGCCCACCTGCCACAAGCCCACATAGGCCCATCCCCCCGCGAAGGCACACATGGCATAAGGACGGTGGTCGCTGAAGGCGCTGGGGATCTCATTGCACACAATGTCGCGCAGCACGCCGCCAAAGACCCCGGTGATCAAGCCCATCAGGACGGCCACCAAGGCTGGCATCTGGTTATCCAGCGCCTGGTGCACGCCCACAGCGGTGAAGAGGCCCAAGCCGAGGGCATCGGGCCATTGAATGGCTTTTTCGGTCGGATCAAAGTGCTGGTGTCTCATGAACAGCATGGCGAACACACACAAACCCAAGACCCCCCAAAGCATTTCGACATGACGCACCCAAAAGAAGGGCCGCTGGTCCAGCAGCAAGTCGCGCAGCGTGCCTCCGCCAAAGGCGGCCAGAAAACCCACCACGCAAACGCCCACCGCATCCAACCGTTTGCGGGCGCCCTCCAAAACGCCCGACAATGCGAAAGCCGCCGTTCCCGCCAGTTCGACCAGCAGACGCAGGGTTTCACCCCAGGATTGAATCGTATTCATTGCAGGATTTTCGCCTTATGGCTTGGCCCATCATCACTGACCCCTACTTCTACGCCGTCACCATCCCCGCCGTCTTGCTTCTGGGGGTGAGCAAGAGCGGGTTTGGTGCCGGGTTTGGTTCGCTGGCTGTGCCCATGATGGCGCTGGCGGTGACCGTGCCGCAAGCCGCGGCCATTCTGATGCCGGTTTTGCTGGTGATGGATATTCTGGGTATGACCGCGTTCCGAAAAGACTTCGACCTCAAGCTGCTGAAATTCCTGATTCCCTGTGGCTTGGTGGGTGTCGTGATCGGCGCGCTGCTGTTCAAGGTGCTGGACTCCGCCACCGTGGCGGGCATTGTGGGTGTGTTCACCTTGTCGTTTTTGGCGCAGCGCCTGCTGTTCCCGCCCAAGGTGGACAGCGCGCCGCCGCCAAAATGGCTGGGCGCGATCCTGACTGCCACTGCAGGTTTCACCAGCTTCATTGCGCATGCGGGCGGCCCGCCGATCAACGCGTATGTGATCCCGCTCAAGATGTCACCGGTAAAGTTCACCGCCACCATGGCGTTTTTCTTCTTCGTGATCAACCTGGCGAAGTGGATTCCCTATGCCTGGTTGGGCCTGCTGGACACCCGCAACATGGCGACCTCGCTGGTGCTCTTGCCTATCGCTCCCATTGGCGTGCTGGTGGGCGTGAAGCTGGCCCGGCGCATCAGCCCGGTGCTGTTCTATCGCCTGGTGTATTGGGGTATGTTCCTCACCGGGGTCAAGCTGGTTTGGGACGCCATCAAGTGAGTGCTATATTTTTTGAAATATAGAGGCAATAAATACGCCGGCTAGAGGCTGTTTTTATATAAATTTACCTCGATTCGGCTTGTCGCTCATTGGACATGTCCTTAACGCCTGCCTAGTTACATTGACGCCATGAAAACATTTCAAACTCTCTCAGAATTGACGGCCCTTGTGGGTCAGGAAGTCGCGGTCAGCGACTGGATCACCATCACGCAGGAGCAAGTCAACCTGTTTGCCGAAGCCACGGGAGACCATCAGTGGATCCATGTGGATGTTGAAAAAGCCCGCAGTGGCCCCTTTGGCGCGCCCATTGCGCATGGTTTTCTCACCTTGTCTCTGCTCCCCCGGTTCTTTGAGTCGTCCATGACTGTGCTGGAGACGCGCATGGGGGTGAATTACGGCTTGAATAAAGTACGCTTCACCGCTCCTGTGCCCGTGGGCAGTCACCTCCGGGCGCGGATGAAGCTTCTCAAGAGCGAGCCCATCGACAACCATGGGGCCCAGATGACGTGGGAAGTTACCGTGGAGCGTGAGGGCGTCACAAAGCCCGTGTGTGTGGCCGAGTCATTGGCGCGGCACTACCCCTGAACGCTTTTCTGGACCATCTCAGGCGGCCGGGGTTGTCGAAGCCAGGGTTCCAAAACCGTTCTGGCGCCAGGCCTCGAACACGGTCACTGCCACCGCATTCGATAAATTCAGGCTGCGCTGGCCCGCCAACATGGGCAGTTTCAGTCCTTGTCCCGGCGCAAACGACTGGCGAACCGTGTCCGACAAGCCCTTGGTCTCGGAACCGAACACCAGCCAGTCACCCGGCTCAAACACCATCTCATGAACACCCCGGGTGGCGCGGGTGGTCAGTGCGAACAAACGATCGGGCAAGGGACGTTCTGTCTCCAGAAAATCCTGCCAACTGGCGTGGCGCTTCAACTTGGCGTACTCGTGGTAGTCCAGCCCGGCGCGGCGCATGTGTTTGTCGTCCATGGAGAAACCCAGTGGCTCAACGAGGTGCAGGGTGCAGCCTGTGTTGGCTGCCAGGCGGATGACGTTGCCCGTGTTGGGCGGGATTTCGGGTTCGACAAGGACAATATGAAACATAGGCTTGCATTGTCCCCGGTCTCGCGCCCGTCTTCTAATCGGTTCGTGCAATGACAATGCCCGTGATGTGCGCGGCACCGGCGGCCCGCAGCACCCGGGCCGCCGCAAAAAGTGAGGCGCCGCTGGTCATGACATCGTCTATCAGAACCAACCGTGCGCCCTTGACTTTTTCCGCCAACAAGGGGTCCACGGCAAAGGCGTCGCGCACACTGGTCAGGCGTTCTTTGCGATTCAGGGAGCTTTGCGCTGGTGTGTCCTTGATGCGCAGCAGCACCCGACCATCGGTTTTTTCCGGGGAGAGTTGCTGCGCCATCAGCAGCGCCTGGTTGTACCCTCGGGCACGCAATCGCGCGCGCGACAAGGGCATCGGGATCACCAGAGACGCCTCGTCCAGGGCCGGCTCAACCCAGGGTGTGCTGCGCAGTAGCAGGGCAAACGACCCCACTCGGCCGGTATGGTCTTGAAATTTGAAGCCCACGATCAGGTCAGACCACGGAAAAGCATAGGGCACAGCGGCCAGGCAGACGTCGATTGGAGGTGCCTCTTTGAGACAGGCTCCGCAGCGCACGACACCAGCGGGTAAGGCCAGGGCACAGGTCTTGCAACGCGGTTGTGGCTGCGCGAAACGATCAACACAGTTTTCGCATACAGGCTGCGTCGGCCAGGCGTGGCACACCATGCATTGGCTGGGCAGTGCATGAATCACCCTGTTGATCAAGCGACGGAGCATCAAATCAATATACTCTGTTGCAATAAATTGCACTCCAAATGACCCAGTCGCCCCCCACCATCGATCCTAGTGCTGCCCGTCGCTGGCGGCACATGCCAGCCGCACCGTCGCCGTGGCTGCACGAGGAGGTGGCACGGCGAATGGAGGAGCGGCTCGAATGGATCAAACTCCAGCCTGACCGCTGGGTGCACTGGGCGCCTGTGCATGGAGGGCTTGAGGCACACGCGCTTTTGTCACGTCGGTATCCCGATGCGGGATGTTTTGTGGTGGAGACGCAAGAGGATCACGGCGCTTATTTTTCTCGCGCCACCGCAACGCCATGGTGGCGGCCCAGTCGCTGGACGGCCAAGCCGTCCCGTCTTGGTGTCCCGCCCGATGGCGCCAGCCAAATGGTGTGGGCCAACATGGCGCTGCACATGGCCGAGGATCCGCAAGCTTTGATCGCCCAGTGGCATCGCTCGCTGGCCGTGGATGGCTTCCTGATGTTCTCTTGTCTGGGGCCAGACACTCTGCATGAGCTCCGGAGCCTGTATGCCTCCCTAGGATGGCCCGCCTTGTCGCATGAGTTCACGGACATGCACGACTGGGGTGACATGCTGGCGGCAGCCGGATTTGCCGAGCCGGTCATGGACATGGAGCGCATTGTGCTCACCTTTGAGACGCCCGAGCGCTTACTGAGGGAGTTGCGTGGCCTGGGTCGCAACCTGCACCCTGAACGTTTTCCTGGCCTGCGTGGGCGCCAATGGCACGCGCAACTGCTTCAGGCTGTCGCCAAAATGCCACTACAGCTCACATTTGAAGTCATTTATGGTCACGCTTTCAAGCCAGCGCCACGGCTAAACATGCGCGCAGAAACGGTGCTTTCACTGGCGCAAATGAGGGAAGCTTTGAGCCAACGTAAAACTTATCCCGTGGATTCTTGATTGATGGGCTTGACAGGCGAAAATTGTGGGGTGTGGGCTAGAATATGTGCTCGATACATTGGTGCGAGCTTATGTTTTGCCCCGTGTCCAGTCATCTTTGTGGGTTGAGCGGATAAAACTTGTGTCAAACATGGTGTTTCGTTTCGCAACTGTGCAGGGTCAAAGCATTCACTGGTTTTTGCGCAAAAATTGTGCAATGACGCCTGCTCAGCTGGGCTGGGCTTATGCGGCCATTTGCTGTGTTTCGCTGAGTATTGGCGCCATGTTTTGGTTGGCCGGAGCATGGCTCATTTTGCCGTTGACCGGCCTTGAGTTGGTGGCAGTTGGTTTAGGTTTTTTGAGCTATGCCCGGCATGCGACTGATGGAGAGAAGATTTTTTTCAAGGATGACCACTTGGTGGTGGAGCTTGAAAACGCAGGCAAATTGGAGCGGGCTGAGTTTCGGCGCGACTGGGTCCGGGTGGAGCCCAAATCCGGTGACAGGTCGTTGATACAGGTGTCCGGTCAAGGCCGGACGATCCATGTGGGGCGATTTATTCGTCCTGAATTGCGGCCGTTGTTGGCGAGAGAGATTCGGATGGCTCTGCGGGGCGTCTGATTGGCGTCGTGAAACGGCATTACGTACGGTTTATTAGAGGCAATGAAGAAGTGAACATGATCAAGAACATTTTCAATAAGTTGGCGGGCACGGTTTTGACCGCAAGTGGTCTGGGCGTCGGTGCGGCACATGCTGTCAATGATTTGCCTGGCGGCCCGGCCGTCAACCAGCTGAATTTGCATCCAGCAGTGACCAGCATTGCGGCAGAGCAGGCCTGGCTTCATTGGTTCATGCTGATCGTTTGTACTGTCATTTTTTTAGCTGTGTTTGCAGTGATGTTCTACTCCATCTGGAAACACCGCAAATCCAAAGGGCACAAGGCAGCCAATTTTCACGAGTCGGTAACCGTTGAGATCGTCTGGACCATCGTTCCTTTTGTGATCGTGATCTTGATGGCCTTGCCGGCCACCAAAGTGGTTGTCGCCATGAAAGACACCACCAATGCAGACCTGACTATCAAGGCGACAGGCATGCAGTGGAAGTGGGGCTACGACTACATCAAGGGCGAGGGCGAGGGGATTGCCTTCATTTCCGCACTGGATGCGTCGCACCGCGAAATGTCCAATAACGGTGGCCCCAAGGCAGGCACATCGGTTGATGATTACCTGTTGCGCGTAGACAACCCGTTGGTTGTGCCGGTGAACAAAAAAGTTCGAATTATCACGACTGCGAACGATGTCATTCACGCCTGGATGGTCCCCGCCTTTGGCGTCAAGCAAGATGCAATTCCCGGGTTTGTGCGCGACACCTGGTTTCGCGCCGAGAAAATTGGCGATTTTTACGGCCAGTGTGCCGAGTTGTGCGGCAAAGAGCATGCCTATATGCCTATCCATGTGAAGGTGGTTTCGGCCGAAGATTACGCGGTATGGGTGGGTGGTGAAATGAAGAAGCTGGCCGCCAAGGCAGATGATCCGGCCAAAGTCTGGACTTCTGAAGACATCATTGCCCGGGGCGAGAAAGTTTACGCGGCGAACTGCGCTGCCTGCCACCAGGCCACCGGCATGGGTGCAGGTCCAATCAAGGCGCTGGTCGGGTCGGCCGTTGTTTTGGACGCAGACGCCAGCAAGCAAATTGCGGTGATGTTGAATGGTCAGAATAATGGCGCCATGCCCGCATGGAAGCAGCTCAGTGACACGGATATCGCAGCGGTCATCAGCTACACCAAAAACAACTGGGCAAATAAGACCGGCCAGCTGGTGCAGCCTGCGGCTATCACTGCCGCCCGCAAGTAAGCCTTGTACGCAGAATTTAAAGTATTGAGAAGGAAACCAAAATGAGTGCTGTTCTAGATCACCATGACCATGCCCATGATGACCATCACGGGCACGCGCCCACCGGATGGCGCCGATGGGTTTTTGCGACCAACCACAAAGACATTGGTACCTTGTACCTGTTGTTCAGCTTCGCGATGTTGATGGTCGGCGGTGTACTCGCTCTGGGCATACGTGCCGAATTGTTTCAGCCTGGGCTTCAACTGGTCAACCCGGAGTTGTTCAACCAATTGACGACGATGCACGGGATCATCATGGTCTTTGGCGCGATCATGCCGGCCTTTGTGGGATTTGCAAACTGGATGATCCCGCTCCAGATCGGTGCTTCTGACATGGCTTTTGCGCGGATGAATAATTTCAGCTTCTGGCTGATGATCCCGGCAGCCTTGATGTTGTCTTTGTCCTTTTTCATGCCTGGAGGTGCACCTGCAGCGGGTTGGACGATGTATGCGCCGTTGACTCTGCAGATGGGTCCGTCGATGGATGTTGCCATTTTTGCTCTGCATATTTTGGGCGCATCCTCCATCATGGGGTCCATCAACATCATCGTGACCATCCTGAACATGCGCGCGCCCGGCATGACATTGATGAAAATGCCGATGTTTTGCTGGACTTGGTTGATCACCGCTTACTTGCTGATCGCTGTGATGCCGGTTTTGGCTGGTGCCATCACCATGACTTTGACTGACCGCCATTTTGGAACGAGTTTCTTTAATCCTGCCGGCGGCGGTGATCCTGTGATGTACCAGCATATTTTCTGGTTCTTTGGACACCCTGAGGTGTACATCATGATCTTGCCGGCCTTCGGCATCGTGAGTCAGATCATTCCAGCTTTTGCTCGCAAGAAACTCTTTGGTTACGCCTCCATGGTGTATGCCACATCCAGCATTGCGATTCTGTCTTTCATTGTGTGGGCTCACCACATGTTCACGACCGGCATGCCGGTCACCGGGCAGTTGTTTTTCATGTACGCCACGATGTTGATCGCAGTACCCACTGCGGTGAAAATTTTCAACTGGATCGCCACCATGTGGCAGGGGTCAATGACTTTTGAGACCCCCATGTTGTTCGCTGTCGGGTTTATCTTTGTGTTTACGATGGGTGGTTTCACAGGTCTAATTCTGGCCATGGCGCCCATTGATATTCAGGTGCAAGATACGTACTACGTGGTTGCGCATTTCCACTACGTTTTGGTGGCGGGCTCGTTATTTGCCATGTTCGCAGGTGCCTACTACTGGTTTCCGAAATGGACTGGTGTCATGTACAGCGAAACCCGCGGCAGAATCCATTTCTGGTGGTCCCTGATTTCCTTTAATGTGACGTTTTTCCCGATGCACTTTTTGGGTTTGGCTGGTATGCCCCGTCGTTACGCCGACTATCCTATGCAGTTCGCAGACTTCAACATGCTCGCATCCATCGGCGCATTTTTCTTCGGATTCGCCCAAGTCTATTTCTTCGTCTTCATTGTTTTGCCGGGCATGATGGGCAAGGGTGAAAAAGCCCCTGCCAAGCCATGGGATGGCGCAGAAGGCTTGGAATGGGAAGTGCCGTCACCAGCACCTTTCCACACGTTTGAGATCCCACCGAAGCTGAATGCTGACGCCAACAAAATTGTTGCTTGATCAGGAGCGTGACAGTTATGACACCCTTGCAAAAAAAGTCTAACCGGCGAACTGGCCTGATACTGGCGTCAGTCGCTATGGTCTTTTTTGTCGGGTTTGTGGCCAGAATGATATTTGTGGGTGTTTAGGTCATGAATATAAAACGGGAAAACTTCCGGATGGTGAGCAAGTTGGCCGTGATTGCCGTCGGCATGTTCGCCTTCGGATATGCGCTGGTGCCGATTTACAAGGCCATCTGCGAGATGACGGGTATCAATATCCTTTCACTGGGCGAACGCAATATTCCTGGTGCAAAAGCAACCATGCCGGCCAATACCCAAGTAGACACCAGCCGTACCATCACGGTTGAATTCGATGCGAACTCACGTGGACCCTGGGAGTTCAAACCAGCTCAGCGGTCGATCGAGGTTCACCCGGGTGAAATGGCTACGGTCATGTACGAATTTAAAAATGTCCAGAATCGGGCTATGTCCGCGCAAGCCATTCCGAGCTATGCGCCCATGCAGGCGAGCACCCATTTCAATAAGCTGGAGTGTTTTTGTTTCAACCAGTACACACTACTCCCGGGTGAAAAAAAATCTTGGCCAGTGGTGTTTGTGATTGATCCCAAGATCTCGAAGGATGTCAAGACAATTACCTTGTCCTATACTTTTTTCGAGGTAGGAGGTAAAACTCCAGCGGCGCCGGTGGCGGACGCGAAGGCGGTGGTGCCATCAATTGAGGCGGGTTCGTGACTGAACCCGCTGGTGAGGCCAGGAAATCGCTAGTCGCGTCTTTTCTGCGAACGGTCAAGATGGTTTTGTGGGGATTCTTGGGCATCCGAAAAGGCAGCGAGTGGCAGGAGGATGCCCAAAAAACTAATCCATTTCACATTATTGTGGTGGGTCTCGTGGGTGTAATTTTATTGATTGCAGGTTTGATGTTGCTTGTGAGGTGGGTTGTACCAACCTGATTCATGGGCGAAAAATTGAAAATTGAAGTGTCAGAAGTGAATTGGAAAGATTGGAGCTGAAATGAGTTCAACAACACACGGTTCGACACCGTACTACTTTGTTCCTGGTCCCTCGCGACATCCCGCAATGGCGGCGTTGGGAATGTTCTTTGTTCTTTTGGGCGCAAGTCAATGGATCAACGGCACAGACTGGGGTAAGTGGTCGCTTGCATTTGGAATGGCGCTGTTTCTGGGTGTTCTTTATCAATGGTTCAAGGAAGCTATTCATGAAAGCGAAACCGGTCAGTACGGGCACAAAATTGACTTGTCTTTCCGCTGGAGCATGAGTTGGTTTATTTTTTCGGAAGTCATGTTTTTTGGCGCCTTCTTCACAGCGCTTTGGTGGGCGCGTTCGCACTCGATGCCGGCCCTGGGTAATCTTGAGAACGCCTTGTTGTGGCCTGATTTCAAGGCTGTCTGGCCGAGCATGGCAGCAGGTGTGACTGGTTCACCGGCCGGCATTGTTGAGCCCTTCAGCACCATGACACCGTTTTGGCTGCCAACCATCAACACTGCTTTGTTGCTGACCTCGGGCGTGACACTGACAATTGCGCACCATGCGCTGATTGCTGGCAACCGGGGTCGTACCATTGCATTCATGTGGATGACAGTGATTCTGGGTACCACCTTTTTGGGTGTGCAAGGGTATGAATACTTCCATGCCTACAATGATTTGAATTTGAAGATGACCTCAGGCGTTTTTGGGTCAACTTTTTATATGCTGACCGGTTTTCATGGCTTCCACGTGTTCATTGGCATGCTGATGCTGCTTTTTATCACGCTGCGCTTGCAAAAGGGGCACTTCACGCCTGATCGCCACTTCGGTTTTGAGGGTGCCGCTTGGTACTGGCATTTTGTGGACGTGGTGTGGCTGGGTCTTTATGTACTGATCTACTGGTTTTGAGATCGCCGCGCAAATAGAAAAAGGCACCGCGCGGTGCCTTTTTTCATGGACTGATTCATTAATGGTTCAACTATTTCCCGGCAGGTATCCCGGTCGGCTGGATATAACCCAATTTCCAGGCAAGCAAGATGCTGCAAAACAGTAGGACGGAGATGCCAACGCGCATGGCCAGTGCCAACGCCATCTTTTGATGTCTTGCCCTCCCATTGCTGTTGTTTTTCATCATGAAAAACAAAGCCGTGCCCAAGCTGCCAACGATGGCTAAAAATGCCAAAAGGACTAAATATTTCATGGTTTGGATTATGTCGTGAATGCAGGATGGAGGTTGGGGCTGCTCACCTTCAGCACAGTGCTGGCGATTGTCACGACGCTGATGCTTGGTCGCTGGCAGCTGTCTCGTGCCGATCAAAAAGAGGCCATTGTGTCCTTTATGGAACGTCAGGGGGGGTTGCCGCCCTTGGTGGGTCCAGCAGTGTTTTCATTGCCTGATCCAAGTGCGTTGCTGCAGCGAAGAGTGTTACTCCAAGGGGAGTGGTTGGGTGAAAAAACGATATTCCTCGATAACCGACCCATGGCGGGGCGACCCGGGCTCTATGTTGTAACACCCATGAGGCTTGAGCATAGTCAGGCGATTGTCCTTGTTCAACGTGGTTGGGTGCCCCGCAATTTCATGGATCGGATGCAGGTCCCCGATATCAGAACCCCTGGCGGAGTTATTGCAATAGAGGGGCGTATAGTCCCGCCGCCGGGCAAGTTATATGAGTTCGCAGCCGCTGAGACAGGGCGTATCCGGCAAAATCTGGATTTGGCGAGTTTTAGTGCGGAAGTTGGCTTGGCTTTGCCTGGTTGGACGGTTCAGCAGCTTGGCACCGAGAGCGACGGATTGCTGAGGCAATGGCCGGCCGTATCCACCGGGGTCGAAAAGCACTATGGCTATGCGTTTCAATGGTTTGCACTGAGTGCCTTGATTGCAATTCTTTATGTCTGGTTCCAAATTGTTAGACGATTCATCTTCCCGCGGCGCGCCTGACGCTGCGACTCGCTCCGGCTCAGGCGATCATCCGCTTGGTCTTACAGTGCACTCCATGCCTGAACCCGAAACCGCGCCGGATGGGGCGGTTCGCAAGCAGGGCGGCGGGCGTCTCAAAATGATGGCGGTGCTGCTGGTGTGTGCCGCGCCGGTGGTGGCCTCTTATTTCACCTTCTACGTGGTGAGGCCAGAGGGTCGCCAGAACTTTGGTGAATTGATCAGTCCCCAGCGCGCCGTGCCTGACATCAAGGGCATCGACCTTGACGGCACTGGTGTCAGCCTGCAAACGCTGAAGGGGCAGTGGCTTTTGGTGAGTGTTGCTGGCGCCGGCTGCGACGAGGCCTGCGTGCAACATCTGTACTTGCAGCGCCAGATGCGCGAGAGTCTGGGACGGGAAAAAGACCGACTCGACTGGGTTTGGCTGATCTCTGACGATGTCCCCGTGGCCGAGCCACTTCGCGTGGCTTTGAAACGGGCGACTGCACTGCGTGTGCCTGCATCCGAGATTGCGTCCTGGCTGGAGCCGGGCAGCGGCCAAGCCTTGGCGGACCACTTGTACCTGGTGGACCCGATGGGAAACTGGATGCTTCGTTTCCCCGCCAAGCTGGACAAGGTTACCGCAGCCAAGGCCAAGCGCGATATCGAGCGTCTGTTGCGCGCGGCCAATTCCTGGGATAAGCCAGGCCGTGAAACCATCAACTGACCGGTGACTACTGTGCAAGCGCTTTACGATTTTTCTCCCTTGGTGCAATTGATGCTGCTCGGACTCTTGTTGGCGGGAGGGCCGCTGGCGTGGGTTGCCTATCGGCACAGGCGCTCCACGCCGCTGCGCCGCAGGCAGGCACTGACGCTGTTGACGCTGTTTCTTACCTTTGATCTGGTTTTATTCGGCGCTTTCACCCGTTTGACAGACTCGGGGCTGGGCTGCCCTGATTGGCCTGGTTGCTACGGCAGTGCCAGCCCCCTGGGTGCCAAAGCCGAGATCACGGCTGCACAAAGCGCCATGCCCACCGGGCCGGTGACCCATGGCAAGGCCTGGATCGAGATGATTCACCGCTACCTTGCCACCAGTGTTGGGGTGTTGATTCTTGTGCTGGCTGCTCTGGCCTGGATGGACCGCAGGCAGCGCCATCTGAAAGTGGATCGCGCAGTCATCTCCCCTTGGTGGCCGACACTCACCCTGGTGTGGGTATGCATTCAGGGGGCTTTTGGGGCACTGACCGTGACCATGAAACTCTTCCCCGCGATCGTGACGCTTCATCTGATGGGCGGGTTGTTTCTGTTGGCCTTGCTTTGTAACCAGGCTGTCAAATATGCCCAACTCGAAGGCCGTTCACAGATCACGGACATCAGCCCTGGCCTGCGTGGCCTGTTGTGGGCCTCTTGCGCTTTGTTGGTGACGCAGATTGCACTGGGTGGTTGGGTCAGCACGAACTATGCGGTGCTGGCCTGCACTGATTTCCCCAAGTGCCAGGGAAGTTGGTGGCCCAACATGAACTTCCAGCAAGGTTTCGAGATCTGGCGGGAGCTGGGCTTAACCGGTGCTGGAGAGCCCATCGTCTTCTCGTCCCTGACTGCCATTCATTACGTGCACCGCCTGGCCGCCTTTGTCGTGCTTGGTGTGCTGGCGGCGCTGGCGTGGCGCCTGAATCGGGTGCCAAGTCTGCGTACGCAGTCAAGGCTCATTGCCTTGCTCATCACCTTGCAGCTCATCACAGGACTCAGTAATGTGGTGCTGGACTGGCCTTTGCTGGCTGCCGTCTTGCACACGGGAGGTGCTGGCGCGCTATTGGTCGTCATGACCTGGGTTCTGACTACCAGCACCTCATCTAGCCGGGTTTCGGTGCCAGTTGCCCCATCTGCCTTTGTTCCGAGACCCCATTCATGAGCGCACTATCGACCCCTGTTTCTGACTCGGTATTTCGGCAGTTCTATGCCCTGACCAAGCCGCGAGTGGTCCAGCTCATTGTCTTTTGTGCCTTGATCGGCATGGTCCTCGCCGTGCCAGGTGTCCCCACTTGGGCTGAAGTCCGTTTGGGGCTGATCGCTTGCCTGGGAATCTGGCTGGTTGCGGGGGCCGCGGCTGCTTTCAACTGCATTGTTGAAAAAGGCATTGATGCCAAAATGAAACGCACTGCCTGGCGCCCCACAGCCAAGGGTGAGTTAAACGACCGGAAAACCCTGTTGTTTTCAGCCGTGTTGTGCCTGCTGGGTTCCGGTTTGTTGTACGTCTGGGTGAATCCGTTGACCATGTGGCTGACATTTGCCACGTTTATCGGCTACGCCGTGGTATATACCGTGATACTCAAGCCGCTGACGCCGCAAAATATTGTGATTGGAGGCGCTTCTGGTGCCATGCCGCCCGTATTGGGTTGGGCTGCCATGGCGGGCGATGTTGGTCCGGAAGCGTTGATATTGTTCT
>JBIIVW010000045.1:0-20007 GCA_044339205.1 Rhodoferax sp.
TTGCGCAAAACCGAGCGCGTCGGGATTGATGAACTGGAAGGTCGCGTGACAGTGGGCTTGGTCACTCCTTACCCGCCGGGTATCCCGCTGTTGATTCCAGGTGAAGTGTTCAACAAAAAGATTGTGGATTACCTGAAGTTCTCACGCGAATTCAACGCCCAGTGCCCGGGGTTCGAGACTGACATTCACGGCTTGGTGGAAGAGGTGGGCCCTGACGGCAAGATCAGCTATTTCGCTGACTGCGTCAAAGTCTAAATCACTATTAAATAGATAGCTTCTAGGCCAGGTAATACGCCGGCTAGAAGCTATTTTTGTTTAAATACTCTCAGGTGGTCTCAACCACAGCGACTGCGGTCTGGCTGACACCACAATCCACATAAGAAATTTGTCCTGTCATGCCTGAGGCGAGATCGCTCAGCAGGAAGGCCGCCACGTTACCCACTTCTTCAATGGTGACGTTTCGCTTGAGCGGAGAGGCGTTGGCCGAGATCGCCAGCAGACGGCTGAAGTCCTTGATGCCGCTCGCTGCGAGTGTTTTGATAGCGCCAGCACTCAAACCGTTGACGCGCATGCCCCGGGAGCCAATGGCATCGGCGAGGTAGCGCACGGAGGATTCCAGCGATGCCTTGGCCAAGCCCATGGTGTTGTAGCTGGGAACCACCCGCACGCCACCCAGGTAGGTGAGGGTCAATAACGACGATTTTTCGTTCAGGTAGGGCAGGGCTGCCTTGGCCATGGCTGGAAAGCTGTAAGCGCTGATGTCATGGGCAATTCTGAAGTTCTCGCGTGTCAAGCCATCCAGAAAATTGCCGGCAATGGCTTCGCGTGGCGCGTAACCAATGCTGTGCACAAAGCCATCAAATTTGGGCCAGGTGACTGACAGATCGGCAAAAAGCTTCTCGATCTGGGCATCATCGCCCACATCGCAATCAAAAATCAGCGTAGAGCCGAAGTCGGCCGCAAACTCGGTAATGCGTTCCTTGAATCGCTCGCCGACGTAGCTGAACGCCAGTTCGGCACCCTGCTCGTGGCAGGCCTGCGCAATGCCATAGGCAATGGAGCGTTTGCTCAGTACGCCCGTGATCAACAGCTTTTTCCCGTTTAAGAAACCCATATATATCTTCTCCAGCCTTATCGTTCGATTTCGCCTTGATGGCAGTTGCTCAAGCACCGTTGGCAGCGCTGCGCAGGTTGATTTTTGAGTGGCGATTGTCGCATGCACTGATTTCGGTTATATCCCCGGTCAGGGCGATTTAACGGATGCATCGGAAGCTTCTGGCCGGCTATCAATGGAGGTGAGCTGCAGCCAATAGAGCCTGGGTGTAGAACTTTTGCGGCGCCTTGAACAGGGCCAAGGTTTCGCCTTCCTCGATCACATGGCCGTCTTTCATCACCAATACCCGATGCGCCATGGCCTGTATCACTGCCAGGTCGTGGCTGATGAAGACATAGCTCATGGCGTAGCGCTGCTGTAACTCGGCCAACAGCGCCAAAACCTGCTGCTGAACCGAGACATCCAGCGCCGAGGTGGGTTCGTCAAGCACCAGGACCTCGGGGCGCAGCACGACGGCACGGGCAATCGAAATGCGCTGACGTTGACCGCCGGAGAATTCGTGGGGGTAACGCTGCAACACGTTGGCTACACCGCTTCGTTCGCTCAACCCGACCTCATCCAGCATGGTGAGCACCAGCTTTTCGCGCTCTTTTACTGATAAATCGGCCCGGTGCAAGCCCAGTCCCTCTCCGACAATTTGCCCCACGGTCATGCGCGGGCTCAGTGAGGCAAACGGGTCCTGGAAAACGACCTGCATCCGGCAGCGCATGGCGCGCAGGGTTTGCCGGTTGGCGTTGTCCAGTCGCTGGCCATCGAGTTCGACTTCTCCGCTGGAAATGTCCTGCAAGGCGAGCAAGGCCATGCCAAGGGTGGTCTTTCCGGAGCCGGACTCCCCCACAATGCCCAACGTTTCGCCGCGACGCAGTTGCAGGGTGGCACTGTGCACCGCCTGAAAGTGCCGCTTGCGAAACCAGCCTTCAGCAGTGCTGAAAGTCACTCCGATGCCTCTTCCCGACAAGAGTATGGGTGCCTCTGTCGCCACCGACTGGACCACCCGTTGCGGCCGGCTGGCCATCAATTTTCGGGTGTACGCATGCTGAGGGTTGGAGAACACCTCGGCGGTAGCCCCCATCTCCACCAGCTTTCCCCGCTCCATGACGGCGACCCGGTCGGTAAAACGCTGCACCAGATTCAAATCATGGGTAATGAACAGCAGTGCCATGCCCATGGTGCGCTGAAGGTCGTCCAGCAGAGCCAAAATTTGCGCCTGGATAGTGACGTCCAGCGCTGTGGTGGGCTCGTCACAGATCAGCAACTTGGGGCGACAGGCCAGCGCCATGGCGATCATGGCTCGCTGACGTTGTCCGCCCGAGAGTTGGTGCGGGTAGGCATCCACTCGCCGCTGTGGCTCCGGGATGCCGGTTTGTGCCAGTAGCTCTATGGCGCGCGCACGGGCTGCGTTGGGCCGAAGGGCCTGGTGAAGCTCCAATACCTCGCCGATCTGGTTGCCCACGGTGTATAGGGGGTTGAGCGCAGTCATGGGCTCCTGAAAAATCATGCCGATGTCGGCACCGCGAATGCCCCGCATCTCGCGCTCGCTTTTCGCAAGCAAATCGGCTCCGTTGAACCGGATCACCCCCGACGTGGTGGCTGAATCCACCAGGCGCAGGATCGACAGGGCGGTGATGGACTTCCCCGAGCCCGATTCGCCGACCAGTGCGAATTTCTCGCCTGGTCTGATCGACAGTGACAGGTCATCGACCACCGTGGTGGCGCCGAAGCGCACATTCAGATGTTCGATTTCTAACAATGGGGGCGAACTCATGATTTTCGTGTGTCAAAGGCGTCACGCAGGGCGTCGCCTATAAAAGTGAGCAGCGTCATGGTGATGGTCAAAACGAGGAAGGTGGGCACGATGATCCACCACGCATCCAGCCAGTCTTTGCCTTGTTTGAGCAATTCGCCCAGCGACGGAACAGAGGATGGGACACCCAAACCCAGAAAATCGAGCGAGGTTAGCGCAAAAATGGCGCCACTCATCCGAAAAGGCAAAAAAGTGATGACCGGCGTCATGGAGTTAGGCAGCACATGGCGGCGGATGATCTGCGCGTTCGACAAGCCCAAGGCCCTGGCCGCCTTGACGAACTCCAGCGATCGATTCCGCAAAAACTCTGCCCGGACATAGTCTGACAAGCCAATCCAGCCGAAAAGAGAGAGCAAAACCAGGAGCAGTAGCAGCGACGGCTCAAAGATGGAGGCCACAATGATGAGCAAATACAGCTCGGGAACCGCGCCCCAGACCTCAATCAAGCGCTGCACGGTCAGGTCGATGCGGCCACCAAAATACCCCTGTACTGCGCCCATGAAGATGCCGATCAAGGTGCCCGCCACCGTGAGTGCAATTGCAAACCAGATGCTGACCCGAAATCCGTACAGTAACCTGGCCACCATATCTCTGCCAAACCGGTCGGTACCCAGCCAATTGGCGGCTGACGGGGGTGCAGGGGCTGGGTTCTTGGTGAAGTAGTCGGTTGAAGTGGCTGAATGAGGGTTCACCGTGCCCAGCTTCCAGTTGCCGGGTTGGGCCAATAGTCCCGTGACGAAGGGATCTTTCCAGTCGGCTGACGTCGCAAAGTCACCACCGAGTTCCAAGTCGGTCGGATTGTTTGCGAGGGGAAAGTAGGTTTTCCCATTGATTTGGGCAATGAAGGGTCGATCGTTGCTGACGAGCTCTCCCAGCGTCGAAATCATTAGGATGAACAGAAATATCCAGAGCGACACGTAGCCGTAGCGGTTGCGCTTGAAACGAGCCCAGGCGCGCTGGGTGGGGGACCTGGGCTTGTCCATCGACAACACGCTGTTCATTTTGATACCGCCCCAAACTGAACTCGGGGGTCCACCACGCTATACAGCAAGTCGGACACCAGCTTGACCACCAGTCCGATCAAAGTGAAGACATACAACGAGCCCAGCACCACCGGGTAGTCGCGTCGCACCACCGCCTCAAAGCCGAGCAAGCCCAAGCCATCAAGCGAAAATAAGGTTTCAATCAAGACGGACCCGGCAAAAAAAGCTCCCACAAAGGCGGCTGGAAAACCCGTCACCAGGGGAATCATGGCGTTGCGAAAAATGTGCTTGTAGAGCACCCGCGTTTGGCTCAGTCCCTTTGCGCGCGCTACCAGCACGTACTGCTTGCGAATCTCTTCCACGAACGTATTTTTGGTCAGCAGGGTGATCGTGGCGAAACTACCGATGGTCAGGCAGGTCAGCGGCAAGGCCAGGTGCCAGAAATAATCGGTGATCCGGGCCCACCAGCCAAGTTCTGCCCAGTTGTCGGAGGTGAGCCCACGCAGGGGAAACCAGTCCAGAAAGGTGCCACCAGCCAGCAGCACAATCAAGAGCACTCCCAGGACAAACCCCGGAATGGCAAAGCCGATCAACACCAGCAAGGTGGTGACTGTGTCAAAAGTGCTGCCTTCACGCACGGCCTTGGTGACGCCCATCGGGATGGAAATCAAATATGAAATGAGAAAGGCCCACAGCCCCAAGCTGATCGACACTGGCAATTTCTCCTTGATCAACGTCCAGACGTCCTTGTTTTGCATGAAACTGCGCCCCAGATCAAATCGCGCGAAATTGGCTAGCATCTCAAAGTAGCGCACGTGGGCAGGTTTATCAAAGCCGTAAAGTTTTTTCAACTCTTCGATCTGCTTTTTATCGATGTCGCGGCTGGCCTTGTAAGCGCTGCCTTCGCCGCCTTTTTGGGAGGCTCTGGCTTCGGCCAGCACTTGCTCGACCGGTCCGCCGGGAACGAACTGGATCACGATAAAGGTCACAGTCAACACACCCAGCAGTGTGGGCACCATGAGCATCAGGCGTTTTAAAAAATAGATCAGCATGTTGTCTCAGCGTCGGGATTCAGTTTGCCCTGCGTCCTTCATCCACCAGGTCCACAGCGGCCAGGGTGCCGAGCTGGCAGATGGGTAGGAGTCGGCCACAAAATACTGGGCTTGAATGGCTGGAATACCAAAACGATTCCAGTAGGAGATCTGCTCTGAGCTTAAGTAGAGCTGTGGAATTTGCCAGAAATTCCACATCACCACGCGATCCAGTGCACGTGAAGCTGTGCGCAGCTGGTCCAGGGTGTTGGCCGAACCAATGGCCTCAAGCAGGCTGTCGACCGCCGCGCTCTTGACCCCGCGAAAATTATTGTTACCGGGCTCATCGGCTGACTTGCCGCCATAGCTCGACGTCAGATCGGCCGAGCTGGGCAGGGTGAAGTCGCCCTCCACGATGACGATGAGATCGAAGTCGTACTGCTCCAGCCTGCGCCTGTACAACGCAAAGTCTACGGTCCGCTCCTTCATTGTGATGCCAAGCTTTTCGAGATTGCGCTGGAAATCAATCATGGCCCCAGCCGACCCGGGTTCCAGGTACTCAAACTCAAACGCATCCCCTTTCGAATTGCGCAGCTTGCCATCTGACGCGACTTTCCAACCGGCCTGCGCAAGTAGATCGCGGGCTTGGCGCAGGTGCTCGCGCAGGGCGTTCGGGCCTTTCAGGTTGTCGGGCGGAGCAAAAGCCGGCCCAAAGACGCGAGCAGGCAGCTCGGACCGGAAGGGCTCAAGCAACTTCAACTCTTCGGCAGACGGGCTGCCCACGGCCGCAAATTCAGAGTTGTTGAAAACACTGTTGGCGTGATTGAATGTGCCGTATTGGTTGTAACGATTGAAGTCCCATGCCAGCATCAATGCCTCGCGCACACGAATGTCCTGAAACAAGGGGCGTCGCTGGTTCAGATGCATGGACTGCAAACCCTGCCCTGTAGCGGTTTCGAACGCTTTTTTGACAATTTGCCCGTCACGCCATTTGGCGCCCTGGTGCTGCCGGGCCCAAGCGCTGGCGCGGTATTCCTTGAAAATGTCAAACTCACCGGCCTTGAAGGCTTCTCTCGCAACCGCTTGGTCGCTGTACATGCGGTAACGTATCCGCTCGAAGTTGAAATGACCGCGTCGTGACGGAATATCCCGGCCCCAATAGTCTGGATTGAGCTTGAATTCAATCCGGCCCGGCAAGTCATAGCGGTCTATGACATAGGCCCCCGAAGTGATCGGGGTGTCAAGAACTACCTCATCAAATTTCTTTCCGGCGCCCCATTGGCGTGAAAAAACATTCAGAGCCCCTGCGGAAAAGACTGCGTCGACCGTGCGTGCTTTTAGATCAATGCGAACAGTGCGTGGGTCTACCACCACTGCCCTAAGGAGGTCCGCGTAAGCCAGTTGTGCCGCCGGAGAGGCCTCTTTGCTTTTCACGCGCTCCAGCGAATAGGCCACGTCTTGTGGGGTGACTGGGTCACCATTGCTAAAACGTGCTTTGGGGTGCAGGCGAAAGGATACCGAAGACAAGTCAGGTGCAACATAAATTTCCTCTGCCAGCACGCCGTACATGGCCTGGGGTTCATCCATGGACTGTATGGCCAGTGGCTCAAACATAAACATGCTGACACCAGCCGGGGCATTTCCCCGGGTGGTGAAGGGGTTGAACTTGTCAAAGCTGGACCGACGGTCGGGGTTGCGCAGATTCAGCGTACCGCGTTTGGGCGCATCGGGGTTCACATACGCAAAGTGCGAGAAGCCACGCGCATATTTGGGGGGAGCGTATGCGGAGATGGCGTGCTCCCAATGCCCGGTCTGGATGGGCGTCACTGCGATGGACTTGGTCACAGCGCTGGTCGCAGGCTGATTGGCCGCAAGAGGGGTGGTAGGGCTAAAACAAAGGGCCAATGCAAGCCCAAGTAAGACGTAAATGGGCCCTTTTGTTCGTTGGGCGACTGAATTCTGCATGGCGATGATCGTAATCGATGGTGCGTATGCGCAGGTGCCTGCAACCCTCATGGTTTCCACCTAATCAAACTCCGGGTTTGATCGTGTTGCTCGCAAGACCAGGTTGCTGCGAAGCTTGAAAGGTGATGATTCCGTTGGCGAAATTTTCCCAAACTGGAGTACAATCCGCGTTCACGACCAAACGGGCGGGTATCTACCGCCCGTTTTTTTTGGTCGATTGTTTTTGCACCGCATTTATATACACACGTGTCGTTTAAAGAAATTGTTGAGCAAACCGTTGCAGGACTGGGCTATGACCTGGTGGAAGTCGAGCGTTCGGCTGCTGGGCTCCTGCGCATCACGATTGATTTGCCATGGTCTTCCCCTTCTGAGGGTGTGGCGTCCGCTGATGGGCTAATTGAGCAATTCATCACCGTAGAAGACTGCGAAAAGGTTACGAGACAGCTGCTGTTCGCTCTCGAAGTCGACGGCGTTGAGTACAAGCGGCTTGAGGTGTCCTCTCCAGGTATCGATCGCCCGCTGCGTCACGAAAAAGATTTTCAGAGATTTGTGGGGCAAGAAATTGATGTGACCCTGAAGGCGCCCATTGGTGTCGCCGCAGCGGGTCAGGTCAATGCAACCCGCAAGAAATTTAGAGGTACTTTGGAGTACGCCGAGGGCGGGGTACCGGGCTGGCAAATTGTCTGGAGCGACGCCCCCGCGGCCAAGCCCGGTCAACGAATCAGCAAGAAGAGATTGCCAGCCCCGATGCAGGCGCTCGGGTTCACTTTGGATGAGATAAAAGAGGCGCGGCTTGCGCCGGTCGTCAGCTTCAAGGGCCGGGGCGCCAAGAGTGGCACCCAGTCGGATTTGGATTGAATTGAAATAGGAGAGTCATGGCATGAATCGCGAAATGTTAATGCTGGTGGAGGCTATCTCACGCGAGAAGAACGTCGAGCGTGATGTGGTGTTTGGCGCCGTTGAGGCGGCGCTGGCGCAGGCGACAAAAAAACTTTTCCAAGGTGACGTGGATATTCGCGTCGCCGTGGATCGTGACAGCGGGAGTTATGAAACATTCCGCCGTTGGCACGTTGTTCCCGATGAGGCCGGTCTGCAATTGCCCGACCAGGAAATTCTGCTGTTTGAAGCCAAAGAGCAGATCCCAGACATTGAAGTCGATGAGTACATCGAAGAAACTATTGAGTCTCTTCCGATTGGGCGTATCGGTGCCATGGCAGCCAAGCAAGTCATCTTGCAAAAAATTCGCGATGCTGAGCGTGAGATGTTGCTTAATGATTTCATGTCCAGGGGGGACAAGATATTTGTCGGCACCGTCAAACGTATGGACAAGGGTGACATCATCGTTGAAAGTGGTCGGGTTGAAGGCCGGTTGCGCCGCAGCGAAATGATTCCCAAGGAAAACTTGCGCATGGGTGACCGCGTGCGGGCCATGATCATGGAGGTGGATCTGACCTTGCGCGGTGCCCCCATTATTTTGTCGCGCTCCGCGCCGGAATTCATGGTGGAGTTGTTTCGCCAGGAAGTCCCTGAAATCGAGCAAGGCCTGCTGGAAATTAAATCGTGTGCCCGTGACGTGGGTTCACGCGCCAAGATCGCTGTTTTATCGCACGACAAACGCGTAGATCCGATTGGTACCTGCGTGGGTGTTCGGGGCACGCGTGTCAATGGCGTAACAACAGAGTTGGCGGGCGAGCGTGTCGACATTGTTCTGTGGAGTGAAGACCCAGCACAGTTTGTGATTGGTGCGTTGGCTCCTGCCAACGTCTCGTCCATCGTGGTTGACGAAGAGCGGCACGCCATGGATGTGGTGGTCGATGAAGAAAACTTGGCGATCGCGATCGGTCGTGGTGGTCAAAATGTTCGCCTGGCGTCAGAATTGACCGGCTGGAAGATCAACATTCTGGATGCGGCTGAGTCAGCTCAAAAGCAGGCTGATGAGACCGATTCGGGTCGCAAGCTGTTCATGGAAAAGCTGGATGTCGATGAGGAAATCGCCGACATGTTAATTGCTGAAGGATTTACCAGTCTTGAGCAAGTGGCCTATGTCCCCATGGAGGAAATGCTCGAAATCGAGAGCTTCGATGAAGACATGGCCAACGAACTGCGCACCCGAGCGAAAGATGCGCTGTTGACGATGGAAATCGCCAATGAAGAGAGTGTTGAAGAGGCATCGCTGGACTTACGCGACCTTGAAGGACTCACCCCCGAACTGATCGGTAAACTGGCTGACGGCGGCGTTCACACACGTGACGACCTCGCTGACCTGGCCGTTGACGAACTCACAGAAATCACCGGCCAGTCTGCGGACGAGGCCAAGACCTTGATCATGAAAGCGCGCGCACATTGGTTCTCCAATGACGCCGCTTCTCAAGAGTAATGGTCATGAAAGGTTACAGAACAAATGTCCAGTACGACCGTAGCAGAGTTTGCAAGTGAACTCAAAAAATCAACCGATACCCTGCTCGAGCAGTTGAAATCGGCGGGAGTGGCCAAAACGGCGGCTTCTGACAAGCTGACAGACGCTGACAAGCAGCATTTGTTGAGCTATCTCCAGGCCAGCCATGGCACGCCCATTCCTGAGCGCAGAAAGATTACATTGGTCAAGAAGTCGACCAGTGAAATCAAGCAGGCTGATGCCAGCGGCAAGGCCCGCACGATCCAGGTGGAGGTGCGGAAAAAGCGGACTTTCGTTCGGCGTGAGGATGGGGTCGAAGTGGCGGTCGAGCCGCCTGCGCCAGAGCAGGAACTTGACACTGACACCCAGGCTGAGAACGCCGAGTTGGCGCGCCGTGAGGAAGATGCCCGTCGGCAGGCTGAACTGATCCGCGTGCAGGAAGAAGAACTGACCGAGCGCAGGCGTCAACGCGAAGAGCAGGAGATGCGTGCGCGTGAAGTTGCTGCGATGGCCGCTGAACAAGCTGCCCAGCAGGTCGCAGCCCAGGCTTTGGCTGAAAAGGCCGAGCAGGCACGCCGGCAAGCTCCCGCAGCGCAAGCGCAAGAAGCTATGGAGAAAAATGCGGCCAAAGTGGCCGAGGCCGTAGAAAAGGCCGACGCTGCTTCCAGGGCGCAGTTGCTCGCCCGCGAAAAAGAAGCTGCTGACTCGAAGGCTCGAGCCGCCGAGGACGTGGCGCGAGCAGCCGATCTGGGGGATCGCAGGCGCAAAGCTGAAGCGGAAGCTGCCGCGATTCGATTGATGATGTCGTCACCGGCCAAAAAGGCGCCGGTGCCCAAGAAACCGGAAGAAGTCAAGCCTGATCCAGCCAAGGCCGGTATCAAAGGCACACTGCACAAGCCGGCTGCGGGCGCTGTGGTAGCCAAGCCAGCCAAACCAGGTGCTCCTGGCACGGCGGCACCTGCCGCTCCCGGCGCTGGCAAGGAAGTCAAATCTGCCAAACTCTCCAGCAGCTGGGCAGGCGACCCCAAGAAGAAGGGTGCCATTCCCACCCGAGGTGCCACAGGTGCGCCAGCAGGCCGCGGCACCAACTGGCGTGCGCCAGCACGTGGTGGCCGCCGTGGCAGCAATGACCGCGACCGCAACGACAACCGCGAACAAGCGGCACCGGTTGAAGCTCGTGTCATTGAAGTCCACGTGCCCGAAACCATCACGGTCGCCGAACTGGCGCACAAGATGGCTGTCAAGGCGTCCGAGGTCATCAAACACCTGATGAAGCTGGGTCAGATGGTCACCATCAACCAGCCTCTGGATCAAGACACTGCCATGATTTTGGTGGAAGAAATGGGGCACAAAGCCATCGTGGCGGCGCTGGATGATCCAGAAGCGTTTACGGATGATGAAGTTTCACAGCAGCAGTCTGAATCGTTGCCCCGCGCACCGGTTGTCACTGTCATGGGCCACGTGGACCATGGCAAGACGTCATTGCTGGATTACATCCGGACCGCCAAAGTGGCGTCGGCCGAAGCAGGTGGCATTACGCAGCACATTGGCGCTTACCACGTTGAGACGCCACGCGGCATGATCTCTTTCCTGGATACGCCCGGTCACGAAGCCTTTACGGCCATGCGTGCACGGGGTGCGAAGGCGACCGATATCGTGATTCTGGTGGTTGCTGCGGATGACGGCGTGATGCCGCAAACCAAAGAGGCCATCAAGCACGCCAAGGCGGCGGGTGTTCCTATCGTGGTGGCGATCAACAAGATTGACAAGCCTGATGCCAACCCCGAGCGCGTGAAGAACGAGTTGGTGGTTGAAGAGGTGGTGCCCGAAGAGTTCGGTGGTGATTCACCGTTTGTCACGGTATCGGCCAAGACTGGTCAGGGTATTGATGAATTGCTGGAACAAGTGTTGTTGCAGGCGGAGGTGCTCGAACTGCGCGCACCGGTGGATGCCATGGCCAAGGGCTTGGTCATTGAGGCACAGCTTGACAAGGGCCGGGGTCCTGTAGCAACCGTGCTCGTTCAAAGCGGCACGCTGAAAACCGGTGACATTGTGCTGGCGGGTTCGACCTACGGTCGGGTTCGCGCCATGTTGGATGAGAACGGCAAGACGATCAAAACAGCTGGTCCTTCGATTCCTGTCGAGATTCAGGGCTTGACCGAAGTTCCGGCCGCCGGTGACGAGTTCATGGTGATGTCTGATGAGCGTCGGGCTCGTGAGATCGCCACTTACCGTGCGGGCAAGTTCCGTCACACCAAGTTGGCCAAGCAGCAGGCAGCCAAGCTGGAAAACATGTTCACGGACATGGCCGCCGGCGCAGTCAAGATGGTACCTATCATCATCAAGGCCGATGTGCAGGGCTCGCAAGAAGCGCTGGCGCAATCGTTGCTCAAGCTGTCCACGGACGAGGTTAAGGTTCAATTGGTCTACACCGCGGTGGGGGCGATCAGCGAGTCAGATGTGAATCTGGCCATCGCCTCCAAAGCGGTCATCATTGGCTTTAATACCCGGGCTGACGCGGGCGCCCGTAAGCTGGCCGAGAACAACGGCGTTGATATTCGTTACTACGACATTATTTATGACGCAGTGGACGAGCTCAAGCTGGCGATGTCGGGCATGCTGACACCGGACAAGAAAGAAGAAATTATCGGAACGGCCGAAATTCGTCAAGTGTTCAAAGTGTCCAAGATCGGCTCGATTGCCGGTTGTATGGTCACTGCGGGCGTGGTTCGGCGTGCTGCCCGTATTCGTTTGTTGCGCGAAAACCTGGTTATTTTCACTGGCGAACTCGAGTCGCTCAAGCGATTCAAGGACGATGCGAAAGAAGTCAAAGAAGGCTTCGAGTGCGGCTTGAATATCAAGAACTACAACGACATCCAGGAAGGTGACGTGCTGGAGTTCTTCGAGATTCGCGAAATTGCCCGTACCCTGTGATGGATTTGATCTAAACCGTGCGCAAAAAATCTAAAACGCCAAATCGTAGCTTCAAGGTCGCCGATCAGATCCAGCGGGACCTGACCGAGCTTATTGCGCGCGAGCTTAAAGATCCTCGGGTGGGAATGGTGACGATTCAGGGCGTAGAAGTGACGCCCGACTACGCCCACGCCAAAGTGTTCTTTAGCATTTTGGCGGGGGACGCCAAGGCTTGTAATGAAGGCCTGAACCAGGCCGCGGGCTTTTTGCGGGCGGGCTTGTTCAAGCGGCTGCACATTCATACCGTGCCTACATTGCATTTTGTGTACGACCAGACGACCGAGAAAGCTGCCGACATGAATGCTTTGATTGCGCGGGCGATTGCTTCACGCTCGAAAGAGGATTAACAGATGAACGCGCCGCGTGCACGGGTTGCAAGGCGCCCCGTGCATGGGGTGCTGCTGCTTGACAAGCCCTTGGGCTGGTCCAGTAACGACGCCCTCCAAAAAGTCAAATGGTTATTGCGGGCGGAGAAGGCGGGCCACACCGGCACGCTGGATCCGCTGGCTACTGGTGTGCTGCCCTTGTGTTTCGGTGCAGCCACCAAATTCAGCCAACTTCAGTTGGATGCCGACAAGACCTATGAGGCTACGGCCCGCCTGGGTGTCAAAACCAGCACGGCGGATGCCGAGGGCGAAGTGATCGAAGAGCGCGCAGTCAATGTGACCGAATCCGATCTAGGTCCCGTGGTGGCGCGCTTTACCGGATTAATCCGGCAAATGCCGCCGATGCACAGCGCCCTGAAAAAAGATGGCAAGGCGCTATATGAATACGCCCGCGCAGGCATTGAAATTGAACGCGAAGACCGTGAAGTCACCATTTATGAACTAAAAGTGACTCTGGCCGGCATGATACAAGGGTCTGAAGCTATTAAAATGATAGTAAGGTGCAGCAAAGGCACTTACATTCGGACCCTGGGAGAAGATATTGGTGAAGCACTGGGGTGCGGTGCGCACTTGAGCGCGCTGCGTCGCCTGGAAACGGGTGGCTTTGATGTCTCGCGATGCGTGACCTTGGAGGCCCTGGAGGCTATGAGCGAAGAGCAGCGCCTGAATTGCCTGATGCCCGTGGACTCGCTCTTGCGAGAACACACGGTTGTCACGCTGGACAGTCAGAATGCAGGTCGTTTCCTGAGCGGTGTGCGCCGCAGGGGGGCCTGGGCAGATGATGAGAAGGTTGTCGTTTACGGTGCCGAGCCTCACGCCTTGCTGGGATCGGCGCACGTGAAGGGCGGTGAATTGATACCTGGGCGGCTGTTAAGCCCTGTTGAAATTGAGCAAATAGTGGGTGGCTTGGCCGCAAACACCCCGACCACAGAGTTTGAGAAGATTTAAGAGAAAGCAACCATGAGCATTAAACAAATCCGCAATATTGCGATCATCGCCCACGTCGACCATGGCAAGACCACCATGGTCGATCAATTGCTGCGTCAGTCCGGCACCTTCGCTGAACACGAAAAAGTCGTGGACACCGTGATGGACAACAACGCGATTGAAAAAGAGCGTGGCATCACGATTTTGGCCAAAAACTGTGCCGTGACCTGGGAAGGCACCCACATCAATATCGTTGACACGCCCGGACACGCGGACTTTGGCGGTGAAGTGGAGCGAGCTTTGTCCATGGTGGACGGCGTGGTGCTGCTGATTGATGCGCAAGAAGGCCCCATGCCCCAGACCCGCTTTGTGACCAAGAAGGCGCTTGCCCTTGGTTTGAAGCCTATTCTGGTAGTGAACAAGGTGGACAAGCCAGGTGCGCGTCCTGACTTTGTGGTGAATGCTGCGTTTGACCTGTTTGACAAGCTCGGCGCGACCGATGAACAGCTCGACTTCCCCGTGGTGTATGCCTCCGGCATCAACGGCTGGTCCTCGCTCGTTGAGGGTGAGCAGGGTGAGCAGTGGGGCCCCGACATGTCGGCGCTCTTCAATACGGTGCTCAAGCACGTTCCCCCGCAAAAGGGTGATCCTGCAGCGCCACTGCAACTGCAGATTTCCGCGCTCGACTTTTCGACCTTCGTGGGCCGAATTGGCGTGGGCCGAATCAGCCAGGGCACGATTCGCCCGATGATGGATGTGGTGGTTATGGAAGGCCCGGACGGTAAGCCTGTCAAGGGCCGTATCAACCAGGTGCTGACATTCCAGGGACTGGAGCGCGTCCAGTCGCTCGAAGCAGGTCCCGGTGAAATTGTTCTGATCAACGGTTTGAGCGACATCGGTATTGGCGTGACCATCACCGACCCGGTCACTCCGATGCCGCTGCCCATGCTGAAGGTGGATGAGCCTACCTTGACCATGAATTTTTGCGTCAATACCAGCCCGCTGGCGGGCCGTGAAGGCAAATATGTCACCAGCCGTCAAATCTGGGACCGCCTGCAAAAAGAACTGCAACACAACGTGGCGCTGCGCGTCAAGGAAACCGATGAAGAAGGTATCTTTGAAGTCATGGGTCGCGGTGAATTGCACCTGACTATTTTGCTGGAGAACATGCGCCGCGAAGGCTTTGAGATGGCTGTCTCCAAGCCGCGCGTGGTCATGAAAGACGTGAACGGTGAGAAGCACGAGCCGATCGAGTTGGTCACCGCCGACATCGAGGAGCAGCACCAGGGCGGCGTGATGCAGGCTTTGGGCGAGCGCAAGGGCGACCTGGTCAATATGGAGCCGGACGGCCGTGGCCGGGTTCGCCTGGAATACCGTATTCCTGCACGGGGTCTGATTGGTTTCACCAATGAATTCCTGAATTTGACACGTGGCAGCGGCTTGATCTCCAACATCTTTGACAGCTACGAGCCGCACAAAGGTGAGATTGGTGGCCGCAAAAATGGCGTGTTGATCTCCATGGACGCAGGCGAAATTTTCACCTACGCGCTGGGCAAGCTCGACGACCGTGGCCGCATGTTCGTGAAGCCCAACGATCCGGTGTACGAAGGCATGATTGTGGGTATCCACAGCCGTGACAACGATCTGGTGGTCAACGCGACGCGTACCAAGCAGCTGACCAATTTCCGTGTGTCGGGCAAGGAAGATGTGGCCAAAATCACGCCTCCGATTGAATGCACGCTGGAATATGGTGTGGAATTCATCGAAGACGACGAGTTGGTCGAAATCACGCCCAAGTCGATCCGTCTGCGCAAGCGTTACCTGACCGAAAGCGAGCGCAAGCGCGCTGGCCGTTGAGCTGACTGACTGATTGGCCGCGAGGCTGCATAAAAAATCCCGGACTTGATCCGGGATTTTTTTGACGGGTTTACCAAGGACCGTAGTTAATATGAAGTTAAGCCATAACCGCGCGGTTTTTTTGATGATCGCAGTCGCCCTGATGTGGTCCACGGCGGGGGTGGTCACGCGTCAACTGGAGTCGGCCCGGAGTTTTGAGATCACTTTCTGGCGTTCGGCTTTCACGGCGCTGTCTTTGCTGGTGATCCTGCCGTTTTTTCAGGGGCGCCGGGTGTTTCGGAAAATCTGGCAAGGGTCTGCTGCGTTCTGGGTGTCAGGGGTGTGCTGGAGTGTAATGTTCACCGCCTTCATGGTGGCGCTCACGTTGACCAGTGTGGCCAATGTGCTGGTCACCATGTCTTTGGGGCCCTTGCTGACCGCGTTGGTGGCGCGGGTGTTCATCGGGCACCGTATTCCCCTGCGCACCTGGCTGGCCATTGTGGCGGCGGGCGCAGGCATTGCTTACATGTATGGGGCGCAGGTGTCTGGTGCCTCGGTGGTGGCCACCCTGGTGACACTGTGCGTACCGCTCGCCGGCGCTGTGAACTGGACCGTGACCCAACATGCTCACGCGCAAGGCCAGGATGTGGACCTGGTGCCGGCCGTGCTGGTCGGGGCCGTCATCTCGGCGGCTTTAACGCTGCCGCTGGCCTTTCCGTTTCAAGCCACGGCCCACGATCTCACCTGGCTTGCTTTTCTGGGTTTGGGGCAACTGGCGATTCCGTGTGTGTTGTCGGTCTTTTGCGCGCGCGTCCTGAAAGCACCCGAGATTTCCTTGCTCGCCTTGCTTGAAGTCATTTTTGGCATTTTATTGGTTTGGGTTGGCGCGCATGAAGTGCCGAGCACCTCGGTGCTAATCGGCGGCAGCGTGGTCATTGGCGCGCTGGTCATTAACGAGTTAATAGGATGGAGAAACCGCAATGCAGAGTTCCGTGAACACCCTAACCCCCACTGAGGCGCCTACGGTCCTGACGGAAGTCCGCGGTCGGGTGGGTTTTATCACCCTGAACCGCCCCAAGGCACTCAATGCGTTGAGCCTGGAGATGGTTCGTTTGCTAACCGAATGCTTGATGGCTTGGCGCGAGGATGCCAACATCCAGGCGGTCGCGATCCGGGGCACTAACAAGAACGGCGCATTTGGTGCCTTTTGCGCAGGGGGCGACATTCGGTTCTTCCACCAGGCAGCCTTGGCGGGCGAGCCGGCCCTGGGTGACTTTTTCACCGAGGAATACCGCCTCAACCACCTGATTCACACCTATCCCAAGCCCTATATCGCCTTTATGGATGGCATTGTCATGGGCGGCGGCATGGGCATCAGCCAAGGCGCCTCGCACCGGCTGGTCACGGAGCGCACCAAGATGGCGATGCCTGAAACCCACATTGGCCTGTTCCCCGATGTCGGGGGTGGCTATTTTTTAAGCCGCTGCCCTGGGCGCTACGGTGAATGGCTGGGTTTGACAGGGGAGGTGATCGGGGCGGGGCAGGCGATCGCCCTCGGATTGGCAGACAGTGTTGTCGCCGTGGACCAGCTGCAATTCGCCTGGGATGCGCTGGCCACCATGGACTTGGACCAGCCGGAAGCACTGGCAAGCTGGCTTGCTATTTATTTAGAACAACCAACTCCTTATTCTCTGCCGGCTACAGGGCAAATAGATCATTATTTCTCCTTGGAAACGGTGCAGGAAATCGTCCGGGCGCTGGAGGGTGATAACGATCTCTGGTCTCAGCAGACGTCAGCCACTTTGCGCAAACGCTCACCGCTGATGCTGCAGGTGGTGCTGGAGCAGATTCGCCGGGCCCGCACGCTGTCGCTTGCTGACGACCTGCGCATGGAGCGCGATATGGTGCACCACTGTTTCGACCCTGAGCATCTCGGTCGCAGTGCCGCACAGAGCGAGACGGTGGAGGGCATTCGCGCGCTGGCGGTGGACAAGGACCACACGCCACGCTGGAACCCGGTGCGGATTGAGGAAGTGACTGAGGCGATGGTCAGTCCATTTTTCAGCAGTCCGTGGGCGCCAGAGTCGCACCCACTTCGTGCCTTGCGATGAAGCTCTGACCTCTCAGGTCCGGTGGACCTTCATGGCCCGGGCCACCTCGCGCTTGCCCTCCCGGTCTTTGATGGTGTCGCGTTTGTCGTGTTCGGCCTTGCCTTTGGCAAGCGCGAGTTCGCATTTGATCTTTCCGGCTTTCCAATGCAGGTTGAGGGGAACCAGTGTGTAGCCCTTTTGCTTCACTTTGCCAACCAGGCGCTTGATTTCCTCGCGGTGCAGCAACAGCTTTCGGGTGCGTACCTTGTCAGGGCTGATGTGCGTGGACGCGGTATTCAGCGGGTGAATTTGCAGACCGATGATGAAGATTTCGTCCTCGCGCACCACGATGTAGCCATCGGTCAATTGCACCTTGCCCTCACGCAGTGATTTCACTTCCCAGCCTTCCAAAACCATGCCGGCTTCCAGACGTTCTTCAAAGAAATAGTTGTAAGCCGCTTTTTTGTTATCGGCAATGCGGGAAGCGGTTTCGGGTTTTTTGGCCATAAGTGTGATGTGGGGTCGCGAGGGGTGCGTTCAAGGCTTGTCTACAATCCCGCTCAGACCCCCATTCTATGAAAACCGTAACGAAGTCCGTCCTCATCTGGTACAGCCCGCAAGAAATGTATGTTCTTGTGACCGAAGTTAACCTGTATCCCCAATTTTTGCCTTGGTGCGACCGCGCCCGTGTAGTTACGTCGGATGCCGACGGCATGACGGCTGAGGTGGGTATTTCGTTTGGCGGTATTCGCCAGACGTTCACCACCCGAAACCTGCATGTGCCTGACCGCCAGGTGACCATGACCCTGGTGGACGGACCGTTTTCACGACTTGATGGCCAATGGAACTTCTTGCCGCTGGGCGATGGCTCGCAGCGCGCTTGCAGGGTGGAATTGACCCTCAACTACGGGTTTGACAATGTCACGCTGGGTAAGCTGATCAGTCCGGTCTTTGACAAAATTGCGAGCAGCATGGTGGATGCCTTCGTTAAACGAGCGGGTCAGGTTTATGGTGAATGATGCACTGCTTCGGGTCACCGTGGTGTATTCACCGGCTGCGCGACAAGTGCATGAGGTTCAACTGGTCTTGCCTCAAGGCACGACGGTTCGGCAGGCGCTCGCCGACAGCGGCGTGCCATCTCTCTTTCCGAACCTGAATTTATCCACGGCGGTTCTTGGTATTTGGGGTCGCAAAAGCACGCCGGATCAAGTGCTTCGTGACCATGACCGCTTGGAAATCTACCGGCCACTGACCGTTGACCCCAAAGTGGCGCGTCGGGAGCGTTTTGCAAAACAGGGCGCCCGCACGACGGGACTTTTTGAAAAAAAGCGCCTAGGCGCCAAAGCGGGTTACTGACCAACCGATCCTGGGGAAGGGGGGGGCTAGCAGTCGGTGTCAATGACGCTTTGAGCGCGCTTGAGTTCGGCGCCACGGGTGGCATCGTCGACCATCACACGCTCACCTTTGTCGTTCATCTGAAATAAGCGGGTCGTTGATGACAGGTTGGCCTTGATCTGTTTGGCCCGAGCGCAGTTTTCTACTTTGGCGATTTGGACGCGCTCTTTTTCAGCCTTGCGTTTGGCTGCTTCAGCCTCCTCGGCCTTCTTCTTTTTGTCCATCAGTTCCTTGTCAACGCCGCTGAGTTGAGGAGCCGCTGCGCCGGGTGCAGAGGCAGCCGCACTAACTTGCCCTGCGGTGCCGGCTGCCAAGTTGGCCGAGGGATCCTTGGCGCCCGGGCGCTTGAGAATTGACTTTTCCGGCACGTCCGCTGGCGGCGCGCGATCACTGAAAACTTTTCTTCCATCCTTGTCTACCCATTGCCATTGGGCCGATGCTGCGCTTGAGGCCAGGCAGGCCATGGCGATGAGAAGATATCGGATGTGTTTCATGGGCGGAAGTTTAGCGCGCCGACGATAAAAAATGGCGATGGCAATTGCAACTGATTTTGATTGTTTGCCTATCCCGCTTCGGCCTGATTGATGAATGATTCGTCGGTGCTTCGCCTGGGTTTGCCCTCAGTGCGCGGGTACAATCGGCCATTTGGAGCACACGACTATGCGCCTGATCGGCAAAGCGCTCACCTTCGACGACGTTCTGTTGGTGCCAGCATTCTCCCAAGTCCTTCCCAAGGACACCTCACTTTCCACCCGTTTTTCGCGAAATATCGCATTGAACCTGCCTCTGGTGTCGGCCGCCATGGACACGGTGACTGAAGCCCGCCTGGCGATTGCCATTGCGCAAGAGGGCGGCATCGGCATCGTCCATAAAAACCTGACGCCACAAGAGCAAGCGGCTCAAGTGTCCAAGGTCAAGCGCTATGAGTCCGGCGTCTTGCGTGATCCGGTGGTGATTACCCCCAGCCACACGGTTCGCCAAGTCATGAGTCTGTCGGAGCAGTTGGGTGTGTCCGGCTTTCCGGTGTGTGATGGTGGCAAGGTGGTCGGCTTGGTCACTGGGCGGGATTTGCGTTTTGAGACCCGCTATGACTTGCCAGTGAGTCACA
>JBIIVW010000267.1:0-4606 GCA_044339205.1 Rhodoferax sp.
CGGCCCAGGGCACGGCACTGGCGGCCTTGCGCCCGGCGTGGGCGAGCTGAATGCACACGGCGGTGGCGGGTGCCAGCGCGCGGGCGCGAGCCAGGGTGGTGGCCAGGGCGGCTTCGGTGCGCTCGTCCCACAAGCCCAGGCAGCCGGGGGTGATACGGCCGTCGGGCAGCACGGCGGTGGCCTCGATGGTGAACAGGGCTGCACCGCTGTTGAGCAGGTTGGTCCAGTGCGCCAAGTGCCAGTCGGCAGCTTCGCCGTTCATGGTGGAGTATTGGCACATGGGTGCCACCACAATGCGGTTGGGCAAGGTCAGGCCGCCACGGGGCGAGGGCAGGGTTTGGGGTGAAAAAAGCAGGCTCATAGGGTGTTTTGGGGGGCTTTGTATTGAAGATCGGGCGGCTGAAAAACCGGGCAAGCCGGAGCATAGTGGACAGACACTTTGGGCGGTGTCGCCAGTGCCGCGCAGGCCGATGGAAACGGGTGTTGCCAGCGGCCCGGTAAAATTAGGGTTTTCCTTTATCCCCAGAACTATCCCGGAGTTGGCACAGATGTCTGATACCCCCCAAACAGAACAAGCAGTCGAAGCGATTCAACCGAGCACTGCAAGTCAGTCCGACATGGCCAACGCCATTCGCGCGCTCGCGATGGACGCCGTGCAAGCAGCCAACTCGGGCCATCCCGGTGCGCCCATGGGCATGGCCGACATGGCCGTGGCCCTGTGGAGCCAGCACCTCAAGCACAACCCGGCCAACCCGCACTGGCTGGACCGCGACCGTTTTGTGCTCTCCAACGGCCACGGCTCCATGCTGCTGTACGCCGTGCTGCACCTCACTGGCTACAAGTTGCCCATGGCAGAGCTGAAGAAGTTCCGCCAGTTGCACAGCAAGACCGCTGGCCACCCTGAAGTCGGCGTGACCCCTGGTGTGGAGACCACCACCGGCCCGCTTGGCCAGGGCATCACCAACGCTGTGGGAATGGCGCTGGCTGAAAAACTGCTGGCGCAGGAATTCAACCGCCAGGACGGCGAAACCACCCTGGATGTGGTCAATCACCACACCTTCACCTTCATGGGCGATGGTTGCCTGATGGAAGGCATCAGCCACGAGGCCGTGGCCCTCGCCGGCGCCTGGAAGCTCAACAAGCTCATCGCCTTGTACGACGACAACGGCATCTCGATTGACGGCCAGGTCGCGCCCTGGTTCATCGACAACACCGCCCTGCGCTTTGTCGCCTGTGGCTGGAACGTGCTCGGCCCCATCGACGGCCACAACGCCGAGTTGGTCGCCAAGACCATTACTGAGGCCAAGCTGTGCGCTGACAAACCCACGCTGATCATCTGCAAAACCCACATTGGCAAAGGCAGCCCGAACCGTGCCAATACGGCCAAGGCCCACGGCGAGCCGCTCGGCGCTGAAGAAATTGCGCTCACCCGCGAATCTCTTGGCTGGCCTCACGCGCCCTTCACCATCCCCAAGGCGGTGTCCGCTGCGTGGGACGCCAAGGCCGCTGGCGCTGCCGCCGAAAAAGTCTGGAACGACAAGTTTGCGGCCTACAAAGCCGCTTTCCCCGAGTTGGCCAAAGAGTTGGTGCGCCGCATGAAGGGCGACTTGCCCAAGAACTTCAACCAGGTTGCAGTGGACACCGCCGTGGCCGCACACACCAAGGCCGACACGGTGGCCTCGCGCAAAGCCTCGCAGCTGGCGCTGGAAGCCTTTACGGCCGCCCTGCCCGAGATGCTGGGTGGCTCCGCTGACTTGACCGGCTCCAACCTGACCAACACCAAGAGCACGCCCAATTTGCGTTTTGACTCGTTCACCGGTGTCGGCAATGGCGGACGCCACATCAACTACGGCGTGCGCGAATTCGGCATGGCCGCCATCATGAACGGCATTGCGCTGCACGGTGGTTTCATCCCCTACGGTGGCACCTTCCTGACCTTCAGCGACTACAGCCGCAACGCCATCCGCATGGCTGCGCTCATGAAGCTGCGCGTGGTGCATGTGTTCACCCACGACTCCATCGGCCTGGGCGAAGACGGCCCCACGCACCAGTCCATCGAGCATGCGGCGTCATTGCGTTTGATCCCGAACCTGGACGTGTGGCGTCCGGGCGATACGGCCGAGACGGCAGTGGCCTGGGCCGTGGCCCTGCGCAACAAGGCGCAGCCTACCGCCCTGCTGCTGAGCCGCCAAAACATCAACTACGCCCCCAAGGGGGGCCTGGGTGACATCAGCAAAGGCGCCTACGTGCTGGCCGAGCCGACCGAGGTGGGTTTGAAGAAGAAGACCCAGGCCGTCATCATTGCCACCGGCTCCGAGGTGCAACTCGCCCTCAAGGCCCAGGAGATTCTGGCGACCCGCAAGATTGCTGTGCGCGTGGTTTCCATGCCCAGCACCACCACCTTTGACAAGCAAAGCGTGGACTACAAGACCAGCGTGCTGCCCGCCGGCGTGCCCCGCATCGCGGTAGAGATGGGTGTGACCGACGGCTGGTGGAAATACGGCTGCGCTGCGGTGGTCGGTATCGACACCTACGGCGAGTCGGCCCCGGCGCCGGTGCTGTTCAAGCACTTTGGCTTTACCCCCGAGAACGTGGCTGACACGGTGGAAAAAGCCTTGCGCAAGTAAGGGCTCATCCGGTTTCAGTTTTTTTAACTATTGGAGAAAAGCATGACGATCAAGATTGGTATCAACGGCTTTGGCCGCATCGGACGCAACGTGTTGCGTTCAGCCCTGCAAAATTTCAGCGACATTGAAGTGGTCGGTATCAACGACCTGCTGGAGCCGGAGTACCTGGCCTACATGCTGCAGTACGACTCGGTGCACGGTCGTTTCAAGGGCGAGGTCTCGATAGAGGGCAATACCCTGATCGTCAACGGCCAGAAGATCCGCCTTACCCAAGAGCGCGACCCGGCCAACCTCAAGTGGAACGAGGTCGGTGCGGACGTCGTGATCGAAGCCACTGGCCTGTTCCTGGACAAGGCCTCGGGTGAAAAACACCTGGCCGCTGGCGCCAAAAAAGTGATCTTCTCAGCCCCCTCCAAAGACGACACCCCCATGTTTGTGTTTGGTGTGAACCACACCACCTACAAGGGCGAGGCCATCATCTCCAACGCGAGCTGCACCACCAACTGCCTGGCGCCGATTGCCAAGGTGATGAACGACAAATGGGGCATCAAGCGTGGCCTGATGACCACCGTGCACGCGGCCACGGCCACCCAAAAGACGGTGGACGGCCCAAGCAACAAAGACTGGCGCGGTGGCCGTGGCATTCTGGAAAACATCATTCCCTCCAGCACCGGTGCGGCCAAGGCCGTGGGTGTGGTGATTCCTGAACTCAACAAGAAGCTCACCGGCATGTCGTTCCGCGTCCCAACTTCTGATGTGTCTGTGGTGGACCTGACTTGCGAACTCAACTCGCCTGCCACCTTGGCCGAGATCTGCGCCGAGATGAAGGCGCAAAGCGAAGGCGCCTTGAAGGGCGTCTTGGGTTACACCACCGACAAGGTCGTGGCCACCGATTTCCGGGGCGACACCCGCACCTCCATCTTTGACGCGGACGCCAGCATTGCGCTGGACAGCACCTTTGTGAAGCTGGTGAGCTGGTACGACAACGAGTGGGGTTACTCCAACAAGTGCCTGGAAATGGTGCGCGTGGTGGCTGCGTAAACCGCTGTTCGGCTGACAAAAAAACGCGCCTTGGGCGCGTTTTTTTATGGCGTGAAGACTTTGAGGGTGTGCGAATGGACAGGGTTTTTCTGAACGCCGGGCCTTCAAGCTGAGAGGATATTTATTGAATCTGTTCAGTCTACGTTCACCTACGCACGCGCAAGATGCAAACCATACCCACTCAAGGAGTTTTCATGAAGCATCTTATTTCCACCCCATCGCTCGCCGCTGTTGCGGTCGCATTTGTCGCTTTCGCGGCAGCCTCAACGGCTCACGCCCGCAGCGATGTGCAGTTCTCCATCGGCGTGCAGGTGCCAGGCGTCTACGCGTATTCGGGACCCGTGTACGGGCCGCCCCCCACTTATTACGCACCCGCGCCTGACTACTATCAGCGCCACGGGGAGGGTCGACGCCATGGCGCTGCGCATTGGCAAGACCGCGGACCTTACGGCGACCGCGATCGCGATGGCATCGCCAACATCCACGATCAGGGCGGCCCACGCCACCAATGGCGTCAGACGCGCCCTTATGGTCCCTACGGGGATCTTGACCGCGATGGGGTCGTGAATCAGCGGGACCGCGATCGTGATGGTGACGGTGTTCGCAACCGCTACGACCGCCTCCCGAACAATCCCTATCGCCAGTAACCTTGCCGAAAGCCGGTGCTCCTAAGTAACCCGGAACTGCCCTAAGATGGCTGATGACCACAACCAGCCACACATCATGCAAAAACCCTTCGCAATGATTCGGGAGTTTCAGCTGGCGGACTGGTTCACGCTGGGCAACGCCGCAAGCGGCATGTATGCCCTGTTTTCCATCATGAACTACCTGGAGACGGGCCAGGTCGTTCACATCTATTTGGCGTGCGGGCTGGTCCTGGCTGCTTTTATCTTCGACGTTCTTGATGGTCGCATTGCCCGTTGGCGCAAAAAGTCATC
>JBIIVW010000046.1:0-19923 GCA_044339205.1 Rhodoferax sp.
CCAATGGATTTCTGGAAGCCATCAATGGGTTGCTCCAGGCATCCAAGTGCCGTGCACGTGGCTTCACCCGCCTTTCGACAATCAGGACCGTCATCTTCCTGATTGTCGAAAAACTCGACTTCCAGGCGCGCAACCCACCCCGCAGCGGCCGAAATCGCCGCTTTGACTCCAGCCTGAAAGTGGGTGGTGTTGATAGCCCGCATTCACGAAGTGTTCCTGCTGCTGTATCCAAACTGCGGTGGACAGCTGCGCCTGTTCAAAATGGGGGACACTGCAACAATGTCGCGCAAAAAAACCGGCGCCACACTTGGCTTGATGCGGTTGAATTTCCTGTCCGTAAAGCAGACAGGCGCACTGCCCTGCACTTTTTCAGCCGGAGCTGCCGCCAGCTATTTGATTTTCCATCAGTCTCACAAGATGAGTCCGCGCCCCCAAGGTTAAAAACCCCAGCAGCCATCAAGGGTTGCAAAAGTCACAGCGACTCGGGTCAGCAAACGCTGAGCCACCGCACGCGCGGGTTTCCCGGTGGTCGCACTTGAGGCAGGCAAGCACCTCAGCGCGAGTTTCGCGCGTGGGGGCACTGCAGGCGCCACAGGGCAAGCCCGCGATGCGATCGACTGTCCAGAAACCCGGCGTGTTGCAACTGGGGCAGAGCGATTGCAGGCGTGCAGCCAAGTCTTCTGCAGCGCGTCGGATGTTCCCCTGGCGTGTTGGGTGAGCGTGGGCGCGCAAGTCGTTTTCCAAGATCACCTGACCCTGGGCCGATTGCGCCCGTGCCTGGGTGAAAGCCTCTCTCAGTTCAGGCCAGGTGGCAATGCCCTTGCGGATGCGCAGTTCGCCCTCGCCGGTCGGGCGGAGTACCAGATGATGTTCCGGAAAGCCCGCCTGGTGGGCAAAGGTTTCCAGTTGCGCCCAGTCGGTCGCTACCAGATGGACGTGGCGGGTGCTGCCCTGGGCCTTGCCTACCACCTCAATGCCACGCGTATCGTCGATGAAGATCAGCAACTCGAGGTTCCAGGGCATCATGCCAGCGAACGGGTCCGGGCCAAAGCTGCCCTCGCTTGCCAGGCCCAGCGGCAGACCCGAGAGTGTCATGCCCATGCGGGCCTTTTTGCGCGCGGCCTCCATTTGGGTGCCCGCGCGGGGGATCTCCAGGGTGAAGCTGCCCAGTGTGTCGGTATCGAACCCATCTATGCGAACCACCTCGCAGCCCAGTGCTGAATTCAGCACTGGCGTGATAACAGTTTCTTTGCCGTGCTGGGTCAAGAGCGCTACGCGCTGCCCGCTGTACCCCGGGTTGCTGTGGAAATTTTGGGTGACGGTGGTCGGTAATCGATGGGCAAGCAACTGGGTTCTTTCTCTGACGGTGTTTGGGTGCGTGGAAAACGCACCCAAAATTATGACCGAGGTCGCAGTACGACGTACTGTGCGCGCCGACCCGTTGGTTTTATTGGCCTTGTCCCAGGGCGTACCCGCGTTCGCCGTTGAAGGTGCACAGGTGCTCCGTCTTGATGAAGTCAATCTGGCGCTGGGCCAGGGCCTGCATCAGGGCAATCACATCGATGTTGGTCACGGTGGTGGCTGGCGCGCGGGGAGTAAATCGGCACCGCCAGTGGTCGGTGCAAAAAGTTTCCGGAAAACCGCCCGGCCACACCTTCACCCCCCGGTTGGTGATCATCTGCAGCTCGAATGCAGGCGTCACCAAAGCGCTGAGTTGTCCTGCCAGAAAGTCCGCTGTGCCCTGGGGCGCGTGCACAAACACGTCCACGCCGACCAGTTCTTTTTGGGCGGGTGTCTGGCGCACGTAGCTTGGCATCTCCAGAGCGGGGGCTGTGCCCTGGCTGGCGTAATCTGCCACCTTGAAGCGCTGGGGCAAGCTCCCCAGCCGCGCTATGACTGCATCGGCAAAGGCCTGTGTACCCACCGCGTGCAGGGTGTTTTCACCCTGCAGGTCGGGGGTGTGAACCCCATCCTCCAGCGTAGTCAGCCAGGCGTTGTGGATCAGGGTGGCGATTTCGGGCTGACCAATGTGAACCAGCATCATGACCGCAGAGAGCAGCAGGCCCGAGGGGTTGGCCATGTCCTTGCCGGCAATATCGGGGGCGCTGCCATGGATGGCCTCAAACATCGCCACATGCTCGCCAATGTTGGCACTGCCCCCCAATCCAACGCCCCCGGCGACCTCGGCGGCAATGTCCGAGATGATGTCGCCGTACAGGTTCAGGGTGACGATCACATCAAAAACCTCAGGGCGGGTGGCCAGACGGGCCGCACCGATGTCAATGATGTAGTGCTCGGTGGCCAGCTCGGGGTACTCCGCCCGGATCTCGTCAAACACCTTGTGAAACAGGCCATCACTCATTTTCATGATGTTGTCCTTGGTCATGCAGGTGACTTTTTTACGGCCGTGGGCACGCGCATATTCAAAGGCATAACGAATAATTTTTTCGCAGCCCGGGCGGGTGATGAGTTTGAGGCACTGGTAGACCTCGTCGGTCTGGCGGTGCTCGATGCCGGCGTAAAGGTCTTCCTCGTTTTCGCGCACGATCACCACGTCCATCTTGGGAAAGTGGGTGGCCACAAAAGGTGCGTAGGCTACACAGGGGCGCACATTCGCATACAGGCCCAGTGTTTTGCGCACGGTCACGTTCAGGCTCTTGTAGCCCCCGCCCTGCGGTGTGGTGATGGGCGCCTTGAGAAACACCCGCGTGGTGCGCAGGCTGTCCCAGGCGCTGGGCGCAATGCCCGCAGAGTTGCCCGCCAGGTAGACCTTTTCGCCAATCTCGATGAACTCCGGGGCCAATCTGGCACCCGAAGCCTCCAGCACGCGCAGAACGGCGTCCATGATTTCGGGGCCGATGCCGTCGCCACGTGCGACGGTGATAGGGGTCAAGTGGGTCATTGCTTTTTTCCTTGGATGTTGAAGATGTCCTTAGTTTCATAAAATAAAGCATTGACGTCTAATGATGAATATTCATTTTTTATATTGATTAATCCGATGCTTCAAATCAAGCCTCCCCGCGCCACACTGACCCAACTGCGTACCTTCGAGGCGGTTGCCCGATTGGGGGGTGTCACCCATGCCGCCCGGGCATTGCACCTGGCCCAGCCCACCGTGTCGACCCAATTGCGGGAGTTGACCGAGGCCGTGGGGCAGGCGTTGCTGGTGCCCGCCGGGCGAGGCGTGCAGCTGACCGACGCCGGACGGGCGCTCCACCAGACCGCTATTGCCATGTTTGCCAGCTGGACTGGTTTTGAGGAAGCGGTGGCCGACCTGCAAGGCATCAAGCGCGGCGTGCTGCGCATTGCCGGGGTGAGCACCACCGAGTATTTTTTGGCCCACATGATCAAGCCCTTTGCCGAGCTTTACCCGGGCATCGAGATCGACCTGGCTATTGAGAACCGCCAGGCCGTGGTGGACCGGCTGCAAAGGGAGCAAGACGATCTGGCGGTGATGATGCTGCCCCCGGCGCAACTGCCGCTGGAATGCTTTCCGTTCATGGATAACCCGCTGGTGGTGGTCGGTGCGGTGGACCACCCGTGGGCCCAGCGCAAGCGGGTGCCCATGGCACGCATGACAGAGCAGATCTTGTTGACCCGAGAGGCCGGGTCTGGCACCCGGCTGGCGACCGAGGTCTTTTTTGAGGCCCACGGTCTGCGCCTGGCGCCGCGCATGACCTTGGGTAGCAACGAGGCAGTGAAGCACGCGATTGCCGCCGGTTTGGGCGTTGCGGTGCTGTCGCGTCACGCGCTGGGCAGTGAGCCCGCCCGCGACGGGCTGGCGCTGCTCAACGTCACGGGCTTCCCCCTGCGGCGCACCTGGCAACTGGTGTGGCGCAGTGACCGCAAGTTGCCGCTGGCGGCCAGCGCCTTTTTGGCTTTTGTGAAAGAGCAAACCCGGCGCGGCGAGTTCAAGTCAGCGGTGTCGCTCTCGCAACGCCCCCTGAAAGCAGAAACGGCACCCGAAGGTGCCGTTTGATAGGTTTTTAAGCCAAATCAGCCGCTAGCCGGCGTATTTATTTGGCATGGCTATTCAATTTAAATAGCAAATTCAAACCGCCGCTGCGTCCGCAATCACCGGCTCCACCACACTCACCAGCGCAGCAGCCTTCACCTTCAAGCGCCACGCATGCAGCAAAGGCTCGGTGTAACCGCTGGGTTGCGCCAGGCCCTTGAACACCAGGTCGGTAGCCGCCATGTAGGCCATCGAGGTGTCAAAGTGACCGGCCATGGGCTGGTACAGCGGATCGTTGGCGTTTTGGCCGTCCACCACGGCGGCCATGCGCTCAAAGGTTTCGGTGATCTGCGCCTTGGTGACGACACCGTGGTGCAGCCAGTTGGCCATGTGCTGGCTGGAGATGCGCAGGGTGGCGCGGTCTTCCATCAGGCCCACGTTGTGGATGTCAGGCACCTTGGAGCAGCCGACGCCTTGGTCAACCCAGCGCACCACGTAGCCCAGAATGCCTTGGGCATTGTTGTCCAGCTCTTGCTGCTTTTCAGCATCAGACCAGTTGGGGGTGGTGGTCACGGGAATGGTCAAGAGGCCGGTCAACAGCACATCGCGCTCTTTGTCGGCGTTGATTTTTTCCAGCTCCTTCTGCACGTCTTTGACCAGCACCTGGTGGTAGTGCAGGGCGTGCAGGGTGGCGCCAGTGGGGCTGGGGACCCAGGCGGTGTTGGCACCGGCTTTGGGGTGAGCAATCTTTTGCTCCAGCATGGCTTTCATCAAGTCAGGCATGGCCCACATGCCTTTGCCGATTTGCGCCTTGCCGCGCAGACCACAGCTCAGGCCCACCAGCACGTTGTTGCGCTCATAAGCCTGAATCCAGGCGCTGGTTTTCATGTCGCCCTTGCGGATCATGGGGCCCGCTTGCATGGCGGTGTGCATCTCGTCGCCGGTGCGGTCCAGGAAGCCGGTGTTGATGAAGGCTACACGGCTGGTGGCGGCCTCAATGCAGGCTTTCAGGTTGACGCTGGTGCGGCGCTCTTCGTCCATGATGCCAAGCTTGACGGTGCTGTCTTCCAGGCCCAGCATTTTTTCCACGCGGCTGAACAGCTCAGCGGCAAATGCCACTTCAGCCGGGCCGTGCATCTTGGGCTTGACGATGTAGACCGAGCCCTTGCGCGAGTTGCGAATCGCGTCTTTGGCGGTGCGTTTCAGGTCGTGCATGGCGATGGTGGTGGTGACCACGGCGTCCATGATGCCTTCAGGAATCTCGCGCACGGCACCTGCCTTGTCGGTGTACAGAATGGCCGGGTTGGTCATGAGGTGACCCACATTGCGCAGGAACATCAGCGAGCGGCCGTGCAGCACCACTTTTTTGCCGGTGCCGCTGGCAGGGGTGTAAACGCGATCCGCGTTGAGGCCACGGGTCAGCGTCTGGCCACCTTTCTCAAAGCTCTCGACCAGCGTGCCTTGCAGGATGCCGAGCCAGTTGCTGTAGGCCAGCACTTTGTCGTCGGCGTCCACCACAGCCACGGAGTCTTCCAGATCCAGAATGGTGGAGAGGGCTGCTTCCAGCACCAGGTCGGCCACGCCGGCGGGGTCGGTGGCGCCAATGGCGGTGGCGCGGTTGATGATGATGTCCAGGTGCAGGCCGTTGTGCTGCAACAGCACGCTGCTGGGCGCTTTTTCTTCGCCCTGGAAGCCGATGAACTGCTCGGGGTTGGTCAGGCTGGTGTTGGAGCCGTCAGCCAGTTTGATGGCGAGTTTGCCACCCTTGACGCGGTAGCCTACCGAGTCAATGTGCGAGCCCTTGCGCAGGGGCGCGGTGCGGTCCAGCACGTGGCGCGCGTACTCAATGACCTTGGCGCCGCGCTTGGGGTTGTAGCCGCCTTTCTTGGCGACCCTTTCGCAGCCCTTGGCTTCGCTGATGACATCCGTGCCGTACAGCGCGTCATACAAACTGCCCCAGCGGGCGTTGGCGGCGTTCAGGGCGTAGCGGGCGTTGAGCACCGGTACCACCAGTTGCGGGCCAGCTTGAACCGCCAGCTCGGCGTCCACCTTGGCGGTGGTGATCTTGACCTTTTTTGGGGTGGGCACCAGGTAGCCGATTTGTTCCAGAAATGCACGGTAGGCGGGCATGTCGGTCACCGGGCCGGGATGCGCACTGTGCCAGGTATCCAGCTTGGTTTGCAGGCGGTCACGCTCGGCCAGCAAGGCTATGTTTTTGGGGGCCAGATCGGCCACCACGGCGTCAAAGCCTTTCCAGAATTTGGCCGGTGTGATGCCGGTGCCGGGCAATACTTTTTTGTCGATGAATTCGGCCAGGGAAGTGGCGACTTGCAGGCGGTTCTTGGAGATGCGTTCGGTCATGGTGTGAGACTCTGGTTGGGTAACTCTGGCGCTGGGGTTTGAGCTGGAAGCCCCATGCGAAAACGCGGATTTTAGCGGCTCACCCGGGCGGGGCCGCCATGGCGCTGGTTCAACCCCTCTCCTGGGTGCTTGCTGTGGCGATCAAAAAAGCGGTATTTGAAGCACGTGATGGACGAGAAATCGGACCTTTGTCACACCGGCTCCCACACAGTGGAACAATGGCGCTTTATATTCAAATGAATCGCCCCTGACTCATGGACAAGCCCATAGATCGCCCCCGTACGCTCCCCCTGACCGGCCTTCGCGTCGTGGAATTCACCCATATGGTCATGGGTCCCACTTGCGGCATGGTGCTGGCGGACATGGGGGCCGAGGTCATCAAGGTTGAGCCGATTGACGGCGATCGCACCCGTCATTTATTGGGTTCTGGCGCCGGTTTCTTTCCCATGTTCAACCGCAACAAGAAAAGCATTGCGATTGACTTGCACAACCCCGAAGGTGCAGAGGTGGCCCGCAAACTGGCCGCCAGTGCCGATGTGGTGGCCGAGAACTTCAAGCCCGGCACCATGAAGAAGTACGGGCTGGATTACGAGTCCTTATCCAGGGTCAACGAGCGCCTGATTTATGTCAGTCACAAGGGCTTTTTGCCCGGCCCCTACGAGCACCGTGTGGCGCTGGACGAGGTGGTCCAGATGATGGGTGGCCTGGCCTACATGACCGGGCGCCCCGGCGACCCATTGCGCGCCGGCACCAGCGTGAATGACATCATGGGCGGCATGTTTGGCGCCATTGGCGCTTTAGGCGCCCTGATTCAGCGGGGCATTACAGGCAAAGGGCAAGAGGTGCAAAGCGCCCTGTTCGAGAACAATGTGTTTCTGGTGGGCCAGCACATGCTGCAGTACGCCATCACCGGCCAGCCGGCGGCGCCCATGCCGGACCGTATTTCGGCCTGGGGCATCTACGACGTGTTCACGGTCAAGGACGGAGAGCAAATCTTTTTGGCCGCCGTGAGTGACGCGCAGTGGGTCACGTTTTGTGATGCGCTGGGCTTTGCAGACCTCTTTGCGTTGCCGCAGTACGCCACCAACAACCAGCGCGTACAGGCCCGTCCGGTGCTGCTGGCGGAGCTTCGCCAGAGGCTGGCCCCCCGCCCTGCGGCCGAGTTGGCGGCGCTGTTCGAGCGGGTGGCCTTGCCGTTTGCCCCGATCCGCAAGCCGGAAGAATTGTTTGACGACGAGCACCTGCTGGCCACTGGTGGTCTGGCCGACATCACCCTGCCAGACGGCGAGCGCGCGGGCCAGACGGCGCAAACCACATTGTTCCCCTTCACCATGGATGGCCAGCGCTTGGGCGTGCGCCTGCAGCCGCCGACGCTGGGCCAGCATACGGTGGCGTTGCTGGGCGGCTTGGGTTATGACGCAGCTCAAATCGAGTCCCTGCGCGGCCAGTCTGCGGTTGGGTGACAGGGGTCAACCCTCCCTTCATTTGTGCAATGATGGAGGACACGGTGCCTGAAGCGGCATCTTTCTCTGGAAGGAGTCCGCGATGTCGCTGTTTGTTTACCCCCAAGTCCCCGGCGTGCAATGCACGCCACGCCGCCAGCTGTTGGGGTTGATGGCCGGGGGTGTTCTGGCCCCGGCCGCCGCCTGGGGTCAAGCCGCCAAGATATACCGCATCGGCGTGACCAAAATAGTCTCGCATGCTGCACTGGATGCGGACGAAAAAGGCTTTGAGGTGGGCCTGGCCAGTGCCGGTTTCAAGGAAGGCCTGAATGTGACCTACCTTCGCCGCAACGCCCAGGGTGACATGGCGGCAGCGGACGCCATCGCCCGCGAGTTTGTGACAGAGAAAGTCGACCTGATTCACGCCATTGCCACCCCCACGGCGCAGGCCGTTTTTCGCACCGGCTCCCGTATTCCGCTGGTGTTTTCCTCGGTAACCGACCCGGTTCGGGCCGGTTTGGTGCCCGCCAACAGTGCGCAGGGTCAGAAAACGGGTACCCATGTCACCGGCCTGAGCGACTTGTGGCCGGTGCGCTTGCAGTTTGAGACTTATGCGCGGGCTGTGCCGCTGGCCAAGACCTGGGGCACGATCTACAACCCTGCAGAAGCCAACTCTCTGTCCCACATCCAGTCCATGCGTGAGGCAGCCAAAGCCATGGGCCTGACTTTGGTCGAGGTCACTGTGGCCAGCGGTGCCGAGGTGGGTGCTGCAGCCGCGTCGCTGGTGGGCAAGGTGCGGGCGATCACCATCACCTCTGACAACACGACGGTAGCCAACCTGGAGGCGATTGTTCAGGTCTGCAATCAGCACAAGATTGCCTTGTTTGCGGGCGACACCGACAGTGTGGCGCGTGGTGCCGTCATGGCTTATGGCCTGGATTACTTTCTGGTGGGTTACTCGGCGGGCCGGAAGGCGGCGCTGGTGCTCAAGGGCATCAAGCCGGGCGATGTGCCCTGGGGCCCGGTAGAAAAGTTCAGTCTGGTCATCAACACCCGTGCAGCGCAGGACCAGGGGGTGACCCTTGCGCCCGAGCTGCTGGCCCGCGCCGACAAAGTCATTCGCTGATCCGGCACGCACATGCGATTTCTGGGCGGACTTCACACTGCCGTTGTTATTTTGCTGATCTCCATCGGAGTCGGGTTGTATGTCGATCTCAAGGATGAGCAGATGCACGACCAGAGCCTGCAGATTCAGCTTGGGTTGGAGCGCATGGTGCGTCTCAATCAGTCGTTGACCCATGTGTTGAGCGCCGCCGTGATCGAGAAAAACAGCCTGCGTGCTGCCAGCTACCAGTCGCTGCAAACCGAGCTGTCCTCGACCATGGAGGAAGTCCGGGCATTGACCAGCCACATGGCGATGGCGGGTGAAGTCCTGGCCCTGCGCGATGAGCAACTGGCCTTGCGCAGCCTGGAGTCTCGCGCTTTTGTACTGATGCGCGAGGACCAGTGGGGTGCTGCCTACCAGGCGCTGATGGGCGGCGACTATGTGCTGGCGCTCAAGATTTACGAGATCAACAGCGATTCCGCCGTGGGCGCGCTCAATATCGAGCTGGCCGACGCGGCGCGTCAGCAGGACCGGCTGCGGTGGGCCACGCTTTTTCTGCGTCTGGCCGCGATAGCGCTTGTGCTTTGGGCCGGGTTTCGGTATTCGCGCCGCTTGCAGGCCGAACTTGCCGGGCAAATGCGTCTACGCACCGAGGTCACCCAGGCCAACGAGGCCCTGGAGAGCAAGGTACGTCAGCGCACCGCCGAGCTGGAGGCTGCCAACCAGCAACTGGAAACCCTGAGCGCCACCGATGGACTCACCGGCCTGGCCAACCGCCGCAGTTTTGACAGCTATTGGGCACAGGAGTGGCAGCGCGCCGTACGCCAGGGCACGCCACTGGCAGTGATCATGCTGGATGTCGATCACTTCAAGGCTTATAACGACCATCACGGGCACCAACAGGGGGACGCCTGTCTTCGGACTCTGGGCGAAGTATTGCGGGTGACGATACGGCGCGCTGGCGAGTTGGCGGCCCGATATGGGGGCGAGGAGTTTGTCGTGGTCATGCCCGGCGCCTCGGCTCAAAAAGCGCAGGAAACGGCGATCTCCATCCTGAGCGCCCTGGGTGCAGAGCACCTGCCGCATGCCAGTTCGCCAGTTGCCCCGGTGATCACCATCAGCCTGGGTGTGGCTGGGGGCACGCCCGGCGCCGCGGATGACCGTGAGCTCTTGATCAAGGCAGCCGATATCGCCTTGTTTGAGGCCAAACACCAGGGCCGCAACCGCGTGGTGATGTCCAGCCCGACTTTTTGAGTGGTTCGGTATCCCCCGTAAAATCCGGAGATGCTGTCTGTAAAACTTGAATTGCTCGAATCCCTGGCGCACGCGCTGGAAACGCTGTCTCCCGGCGCCGGCGCCAAAGCGGCCTTTGAATCGCCCAAAGTCGCTGCCCACGGCGACCTTGCCACCACGGCGGCCATGCAGTTGGCCAAACCGCTCAAGCTGAACCCGCGCCAACTGGCCGAGAACCTGCGCACCGCCTTGTTGGCAACGAAGCCTTATCAGCGCTGGGTGGACGCCATTGACATCGCCGGCCCGGGGTTCATCAACATCCGGCTCAAGCCCGAGGCCAAACAACAAATCGTTCGCGAAGTGCTGACGCAGGCCAACCAGTTTGGCACTCGGGCGCCCACGGGCCACCGCATGCTGGTGGAATTTGTCTCGGCCAACCCCACCGGTCCCCTGCATGTGGGTCACGGCCGCCAGGCCGCGCTGGGCGATGCCATTTGTAACCTGTTCCAGACCCAGGGCTGGGACGTTTACCGCGAGTTCTATTACAACGACGCCGGGGTGCAGATCGGCACATTGGCCAGCAGCACCCAGTTGCGCGCCAAAGGCTTCAAGCCCGGTGACGCCGAGTGGCCTAGTGGCGAAAACGCCCCGGCCTACAACGGTGACTACATCGCCGACATTGCCGCTGACTATCTGGCCGGCAAGACGGTGCACTCCGACGACCGTGAATACACCGCCAGCGGTGACATCGATGCGCTGGACGACATGCGCCTGTTTGCCGTGGCCTATCTGCGTCACGAGCAGGATCTGGATTTGCAGGCATTTGGTGTCAAATTTGACAACTATTACCTGGAGTCCAGCCTGTACCTGAGCGGCAAGGTCGACGCCGTCGTCAAAAAACTTCAGGATGCCGGCAAAACTTACGAGCTCGATGGTGCGCTGTGGCTCAAATCCACCGAGTACGGTGATGACAAGGACCGGGTCATGCGCAAGGGCGACGGCACCTACACCTACTTTGTGCCGGATGTGGCCTACCACATCACCAAGTGGGAGCGGGGTTTTGAGAAGGTCGTCAACATCCAGGGCACCGACCACCATGGCACCATTGCGCGGGTTCGCGCAGGTCTGCAGGCTGCCAATGTGGGTATTCCTCAGGGCTACCCCGACTATGTGTTGCACACCATGGTTCGGGTGGTGAAGGGTGGCGAAGAGGTCAAAATCTCCAAGCGGGCCGGCAGTTACGTCACCTTGCGCGATCTGATCGAGTGGACCAGCCGCGATGCGGTGCGGTTCTTCCTGCTTAGCCGCAAGCCCGACACCGAATACACGTTTGATGTGGATTTGGCCGTGGCCAAGAACAACGACAACCCGGTGTATTACGTGCAATACGCCCACGCCCGCATTTGTTCGGTGCTGGCCGCTTGGCGCGAAAAAGACGGCGGGGATGCTGGAGCCCTCAAAGACGTTGACCTGTCGGCACTGATCAGCCCCCAGGCCCAGGCCTTGATGCTCTTGTTGGCCAAATACCCCGAGATGCTCACCGCGGCGGCGGTCGACTTTGCGCCCCATGACGTGACTTTTTACCTGCGCGAGTTGGCCGCCTGCTACCACAGCTACTACGATGCCGAGCGCATTCTGGTGGACGACCTGCTCGTCAAACAGGCCCGGTTGGCCCTTGTCGCGGCCACCGCGCAAGTGCTGCACAATGGCCTCGCCGTGCTGGGTGTGAGTGCCCCGCAAAAAATGTAGATTCAGTGAAAAAGTATGAGGGGCAATGCATGAAACAGCAACGCGGGGGAACCCTTTTGGGGTTGATTATTGGGGCTGTCGTCGGATTGGGCGCGGCGCTGGCTGTCGCTGTTTACGTCACCAAAGTCCCTGTTCCTTTTGTCAACAAGGGACAAAGCCGATCAAGTGAGCAAGACTTGGAAGAGTCCCGCAAGAACAAGGACTGGGACCCGAACGCGCCGCTATACGGGAAGAACCCCGCCAAACCGGTGTCGCCCCCGGCAGATGGAGCTTCTGCGCCGCCTGCACCCCAGGCCGCGCCCACGGCCACCGTGCCCGGGCCTGCGCCCGCGCCGGAGGCCAAGGCGGCTGCGACGCCCACAACCAAGACCGAGGTCAAGCCTGCTGTGTCCGCCGATCCCCTGGGGGACCTGGCCAAAGCGCGGGCGGGCAGTTCGGCTGTTGAGCCGTTCATCTACTTCGTGCAAGTGGGTGCGTTTCGCAATGCGGAAGACGCAGAAAGCCAGCGCGCGAAGCTGTCCTTGGGCGGTGTCGAGGCCCGTGTGACCGAGCGCGAGCAGGCGGGTCGTGCCGTGTTTAGGGTGCGAGTGGGCCCGTTTGACCGCAAGGAAGATGCTGACAAGTCCAAAGAGCGGCTGGAGTCCAGTGGCCTGGACACAGCTCTGGTGCGAGTCGCCCGCTAGGGGCCGGCTGAACTTTTTACATTGATCTGAGTCCCAATTGTTTAACTGGAGTACTTGAAGATGAAGCGTCGTGATTTTTCTCTGGCCTGCAGCGCTGCAGCGGGCGCGGCCTGGTTGCCCACAGGGGCGTCAGCCCAAGCCAAACCCCCACAGGCGGGCAGCGACTATCTGGTGGTTGAGAAGCCAGCCAGTGTCGAAGCTCCTGCTGGAAAAGTCGAAGTGGTCGAGTTTTTTTGGTACAGCTGTTCCCATTGCAACGCCTTCGAGCCCGCCTTGGAAAGCTGGATCAAGCGTGCACCCAAAGATGTTGTGGTGCGCCGGGTGCCTGTGGCTTTCCAGGACAGCTTTGTGCCGCAACAACGCCTTTTTTACACCCTGGAGGCCATGGGCTTGCTGGACAAGTTGCACGGCAAGGTGTTTGCCGCCATCCATGGCGAGAAGCAAAACCTGACCAAGGCCGATGCTATTGCCGACTGGGTGGCCAAGCAGGGGGTGGACAAGGCTAAGTTTATGGAGCAGTACAACTCGTTTTCGGTCGCAACCAAAGCCACCCGGGGGACCCAGTTGCAAAACGCCTACCGTGTGGAAGGCGTGCCCTCTTTGGGCGTTGCCGGCCGGTTTTATACCGACGCCACCTTATCCAAGAGCATGGACCGCGCTCTGCAAGTGGTGGAGTTCCTGGCGGCACAGGTTCGCGCTGGCCGCTAAGGCGCCCCAATTCCCGGCCATGAGGGCCGGCACCCTTGCGCTAGCGCAATTTTGGTGGTGGAAAACTACACTAAATGGTCTGAGCCCCCGGTTGGGGCCTTTCCCACGCTCATGTGATCGCTACAATTAAAAGGCAAGAAAATTATGCAAGATTCGTGCCTTATGAAATTCCCACTCTCCCCCTGGCTTTTGACGGCGACGCTTGTTTTGTGCGCCGGGACTGCGAGCGCCGAAAGAGCTGATCGCAACAAGCCGATGAACATCGAGTCGGACGCGTTGCGTTACGACGACATCAAGCAGATCAGTGTGTTCACGGGCCGCGTGGTGTTGTCCAAAGGCACGATCCTGATTCGGGGCGGCCGCATGGAGGTGCGCCAGGACACCGGTGGCAACCAGTTTGGCCTGGTGACGGCGGAGCCAGGAAAACTGGCGTTTTTCAGGCAAAAGCGCGAAGGCCTGGACGAATTCATTGAAGGCGAAGGTGAGGTCATTGAGTACGACGGCCGTGCCGACACCGTCAAGTTCACCACCCGGGCGCAGTTGCGCCGCTACCGCAGCACCACCCTGGCAGACGAGTTCACGGGGGCGGTCATCGTCTACAACAACACCACTGATGTGTTCAACATCGATGGCGCCCCGGCACAGGCCTCGGGTGCCGCACCCAAAGGGCGCGTGCGCGCCATGTTGACGCCCACGCCAGAGGCCGAGTCGCCCGCCAAATCGGGTGCTACCGGTGCGGCCGGTTTGCCGGTTCCCGCGCTTCGGTCCACCACCATTTTGGGTGGGGACAAAAAGTGACGCTTGAATCGCTCACCCGCGAAGACCCGTCGCGCGCTGACTCCGGCGCTCAGGAGAGCCGACTGGAAGCCCGCCACCTCCAAAAGTCTTACGGCAGCCGCAAGGTGGTCAAGGACGTGTCGCTTGTGGTGCGCAAGGGGGAGGTTGTGGGCTTGCTCGGGCCCAACGGCGCTGGCAAAACCACGTCCTTTTACATGATTGTGGGTTTGGTGCCGGCCAGTGCAGGGCAGATATCGATCGATGGCCAGTCGATTGAGCACATGCCGATCCACCGGCGGGCCCGTCTGGGTTTGAGCTACCTGCCTCAGGAGGCCTCCATTTTTCGCAAGCTCAATGTTGAAGACAACGTGCGCGCGGTGCTGGAGTTGCAGCAGGACGAAGCGGGCAAGCCCTTGAGCCGGGCCGAGATTGAAAAGCGCCTGACCAGTCTCTTGCAAGACCTGAGGGTGGACCACTTGCGCCAATCTGCGGCGCTGGCGCTCTCAGGCGGTGAGCGCCGCCGTGTGGAGATCGCGCGGGCGTTGGCGACCCAGCCCCGTTTTATTTTGCTGGACGAGCCCTTTGCGGGCATCGACCCGATTGCCGTCATCGAGATCCAGCGCATCATCAGTTTCCTGAAAAACCGGGGCATCGGGGTCCTGATCACCGACCATAACGTGCGCGAAACCCTGGGGATTTGTGACCACGCGTACATCATCAGCGACGGCACGGTGCTGGCCCAGGGCACGCCCGCAGAGATAGTCAACGACGCCGATGTGCGCCGGGTCTATCTTGGCGAACACTTCAAGATGTAAAGATGCCCTGGATAATTGCCACGTTTTCTCTTGACCTGCGGGTTCTGACTCCATGAAGCAAGGTCTGTCCCTTCGTGTTTCGCAGCATCTGGCGCTCACGCCCCAGTTGCAGCAGTCGATCCGGCTGTTGCAGTTGTCGACGCTGGAGCTCAGTCAGGAGGTGGACCAGATGCTCGATGACAACCCGTTCCTCGAGCAAAGTGTTGACGAGGTGCCGCGCGAGGAGTTTGGCCTGGAGCAGACGGACACGCCTGTCCGAACGGAAGATCTGGAAGTTGAGTTTGCTGCAAAATCAGTAACAGACTATGCAACAGAATCAAGGGTCAGCAGTGACAACGATGCTGAAACCTCTCCGCTCTCCTCTGACGATGTCCAAAGCTGGGATGGCGACGGCAGTGCGTCCCTCGCGCCCGATGACAGCGAATGGGGCGGCGAGGCGCGCGCGCACGGCAATAACCTGGGCGGTGATGACGATACGGATGTGACCGAGATGGCCCGAGGCCAAGTGTCACTGACCAGCTTTTTGCACACCCAGGCGCTGGCCTTGCGCCTGAGCGCGGAAGACCGGGCCGCCCTGCAGTTTTTGATCGAATCGCTCAACGACGACGGCTACCTGGAAGACTCCCTGCAGTCGCTGGCCGAAGGGCTGGCGGGTGGCGATGAGGCGCAGATCGAGCCGCTGGCGCACCACTTCACCGTGGCCTTGGGGCTGCTGCAAAGCCTGGAGCCGGTGGGTGTGGGCGCGCGTCACCTGGCAGAGTGCCTGAGCTTGCAGCTCAAGGCGTTGCTGCAACGCGCGGGGCAAGAGCCTGAACGCCAAGCCACATTGAAAGTGGCACTGCGCATTTGCGCCCAACCCATGGATTTGCTGGCCCGCCGCGACATCAAGCGCCTGGTGCAGCTGTGCGCCGCCCCGGATGCTGCCGTGCGCGAAGCCATCACGCTCATTGGCCGCCTGGAGCCCAAGCCGGGCCGGCGATTTGTGGATGTCGAGCGCAATGTGGTGCTGCCCGATGTGCTGGTGGTGCAAGTGGGCAAGGGTGCACAGGCCAAGTTTCAGGTGCGCCTGAATGCCGATGTCATGCCGCGCCTGCGGGTGCATGACATCTACGCCAATGCGCTCAAGCAGCACAAAAGCGGGGGGAGTGAGGCTTCCAATTACTCCGCATTGCAGCAACGCTTGCAGGAGGCGCGCTGGTTCATCAAAAACATCCAGCAGCGCTTTGACACCATTTTGCGGGTCAGCAACGCGATTGTGGAGCGGCAAAAGAGCTTTTTCCAGCACGGTGAGCTCGCCATGCGCCCGATGGTGCTGCGCGAGATTGCCGACGAGTTGGGCCTGCACGAGTCCACCATCAGCCGGGTGACCACCGCCAAATACATGGCCACGCCCTTTGGCACGTTCGAACTGAAATACTTCTTTGGCTCCGGCCTGGGCACCGACACCGGCGGCAATGCGTCCAGCACCGCCGTGCGGGCCCTGATCAAGCAGTTCATCAGCGCCGAGAGCCTGAAAAAGCCGCTGAGCGACAACCAGATTTCCGAGATGCTCAAGGAGCAAGGCATCGACTGCGCCCGGCGCACCGTCGCCAAATACCGCGAGGGGCTGCGCATTGCCCCCGCGTCCTTGAGAAAAGCGCTTTAATCAAAACACTTCCCTGACTGCACTGCTGCGGCCAGGACGGCCTAACTGACCGGAACTCCCCGTGAACCAATTGACCCTTTTTCTCCCCTGCGCCGCCGGCGTTGAAGACTACCTGGCGCCCGAGATCTTGCGCATCACCGGCTTGCCGCCGGGCTGCATCACCAAGCAGCGTGGCGGCGTGGCCGTGCGCACATCGCTTAACGATGCCATGCTGCTCAACTTGTACAGTCGCCTGGCCCAGCGCGTGTTGGTGTTGGTGTCTTACACCGAGTACCGCGGCGAGCAAGACCTGTACCGCGCGGCCAGCGAGGTCGAGTGGGAGCGGTGGTTTACCCCTAAAGAGAGCATCAAGATTGAGGTGACGGCGCAGCACAGCCCACTGACCAGCCTCAACTTTGCCGCACTCAAGATCAAGGACGCGGTGTGCGACCGCTTTCGTGCTGTGGCCAACGGCGTGCGCCCCGACGTCAACACCCAGTGGCCCGATGTGCGCATTTACACCCACCTGACCACCGACAGTTGCTCGCTCTATATCGACACCTCGGGCGAGCCGCTGTTCAAGCGCGGCTGGCGCGAAGACAAGGGCGATGCGCCCTTGAAGGAAACCCTGGCGGCCGCCATGATTGCCGCCAGCGGCTGGGCCGATGGGGATGACGATTTGCAGCCGCTCTATGACCCCTGCTGCGGCAGCGGCACGGTGTTGATTGAAGCCGCCCAGATCGCCTGCAATATTCCCGCCGGCAGCGGCCGCCGGTTCGCCTTTGAGAAATACTTGCCGTTTCGCCGGGCGGAATGGGATGCTATGAAAAAGGATGCCGCTGAGTCAGTGGTTATGCCGGCTACGGGCCAAAAACCTATTATTTTTGGCAGTGACGTGGCCCACCGCATGGTTGACTTTGCACAGCGCAACGCGCAGCGCGCGGGCGTGGCGGGCGTGATCGAGTTTCGCGGTGGCGACGCTTTGCAGCGCCTGCCGCCCGCGGAGGGTGGGGGGGTGATGATTTTGAACCCGCCTTACGGCGAACGTATTGATGTGGCCGGCGTGGCCAAAGCCGGCCGCCATGCCATGGAGGACGAGAGTGATGAGCAGGTCGGGCGCTTTGGTGCGCGTGAATTGGCGCACACCGAGGACGGCGGCGAATTCTTCAGCCAGTTAGCCACCCACTGGAAGAAAAACTACGCCGGCTGGACCGCCTGGGTGCTCACACCCGACCTCAAACTGCCTAGCAAGATGCGCCTGAAAGAGTCGCGCCGCGTGCCCATGTGGAATGGCCCGATCGAGTGCCGCCTGTTCAAGTTCGACATGGTCAAGGGTTCTGCTCGCCCGAACCAGGCGGCCCATGATCGTCATTGACACCAATATCGTTCTCGATCTTTTTGTCTTCAAGGACCCGCTGGCCCAGCCGCTGGCACAGGCCTTGGCGAACCAGACCTACAAGTGGATTGCCACCGCGCCCATGCGTGACGAACTGGAGCGGGTACTGGACTACCCCAACATTGCGCTGCGACTGGGTAGCGCGCAAACCAGCGCCGCCGCGGTGCTGGCCCAATTTGATGCGCAGGTGCAGTGGATGGACGTAGCGCTCCGCGCTACCCTGATCTGTCGGGACCCAGACGACCAGAAGTTCATCGACCTGGCCCTGGCGCACCAAGCCATGCTGCTGAGCAAGGACCGCGCGGTGCTCTGTATGGCAAAACGGCTTCTAGCCGGCAGGGTGATTGCTCGCAGTGCTATTAAATATGAATCTTGAAGTTGTCGCTGCTGGCCAGCGGCCAGTTCTGCTGGTAGATCTGGGGCAGGTCGCTCAGGTCGGCTCGCAAGAGGGCGCCATCGGGCAGTTGGGTCAAGATCAGCTGTGCCAGTGACTGCACTTTCTGGTCGGCCGTGCGCCGCACGATGTGGTGGGCTGTGATCTCCTGCGGGTGATTTAACCCGGCGGCTTGCACCAGCTCTTGCAGGGCGTGCAGGGTTTGCTTGTGAAAGTTGTGCACCCGCGTCGCCTTGTCCGGCACCACCAGCGACTGCTGGCGCAGCGGGTCTTGCGTGGTGACGCCTGTGGGGCACTGGCCGGTGTGGCAGTGCTGCGCCTGTATGCAGCCCAGTGCAAACATGAAGCCGCGCGCGCTGTTGCACCAGTCGGCGCCCAGCGCCATCAGGCGGGCGATGTCAAACGCACTCACCACCTTGCCAGCACAGCCAATCTTGATCTTGTGGCGCAAGCCCACGCCGCGCAGCGTGCTGTGCACCAGCAGCAGGCCCTCTTGCAGGGGTGAGCCCACATGGTCGGTGAACTCCAGCGGCGCTGCCCCCGTGCCGCCCTCGGCTCCGTCCACCACAATGAAGTCGGGCGTGATGCCGGTGACCTGCATGGCCTTGACAATGGCAAACCACTCCCAGGGGTGGCCAATGCAGAGCTTGAATCCGGTGGGCTTGCCGCCGGAGAGGCTGCGCAGACGGTCAATGAATTGCATCATCTCGACCGGGGTTCTGAAGGCACTGTGGGAGGAGGGCGAGATGCAGGCCTCGCCCACCGGAACGCCCCGCGCGGCAGCGATCTCGGGTGTCACCTTGGGGCCGGGCAGTACACCGCCGTGGCCGGGTTTGGCGCCCTGGCTCAGTTTAAGTTCGATCATTTTTACCTGCGGGTCTCGGGCGTTGGCAGTGAACTTTTCGGCATCAAACGAGCCGTCCGCTTGGCGGCAGCCAAAGTAGCCCGAGCCAATTTCCCAGATCAGATCACCGCCATGCACCCGGTGGTGGCTGGAGATGGAGCCTTCGCCCGTGTCATGGGCAAAGCCGCCTTGCCGGGCCCCTGAGTTGAGTGCCAGGATAGCGTTGGCACTCAAGGCCCCAAAGCTCATGGCCGAGATATTGAAGACGCTGGCCGAGTAGGGCTGCGCCGTGTCCTCGCCAATGGTGATGCGAAAGTCGTGGGTGGCCAGGTGCGTGGGGGCCACCGAGTGGTTCATCCACTCGTAACCCTGCTCATACACGGCCAGTTGGGTGCCAAAGGGCCTGTTGTCGGGTTCGCCCTTGGCGCGCTGGTACACCAGCGAGCGCTGGGCGCGTGAAAACGGCGTTGCCTCGCTGTCGCTCTCGATGAAATACTGGCGAATCTCCGGCCGCACATACTCCAGCATGAAGCGCAGGTGGCCAATGATGGGGTAGTTGCGCAGGATGGAGCGCTTGGTCTGGCGCAAGTCGTACACCCCCAGCATCACCAACACCAGGCAGGTCAGGCCCACCCAGGCCCCCTCGCCAAAACCCACCCAGGTAAACACGCTGAGTAACAGCCCGAAGACGGCCAGGCCCATAGCCGTGTAGCGAACGGGGTAAATTGAATTCAGCGCGTGCAACATGGCGGCATCCTCGTAGACAGACTGTTACAAAACCCGATTCTGCCTTGCCTTGGCCCGTGGTTGATGCAGGTCAATGGCAAAAAGGACGGA
>JBIIVW010000047.1:0-19808 GCA_044339205.1 Rhodoferax sp.
CAGAAAGACGAAACCCCCAAGCATTTACACACTTGGGGGTTGAATCTTTTGGCTCCTCGACCTGGGCTCGAACCAGGGACCTACGGATTAACAGTCCGGCGCTCTACCAACTGAGCTATCGAGGAATCTAGCCGTAAATTATAGCGTTGAATGTTTGCTGCATGAACGCTGACGCTACCAGATACAAGTATTTTGACAAAAATCAGAGGCCCAGGGGCTTAGTCTAATTCCAGGATAATTCCCGGCTGCTAGAGGTGTCGCTCGCAAGCGACTGAGACATACTCTTTGAACCTGATCTGGGTCGTGCCAGCGTAGGGAAGCCATTTCCTGTTCGCCTGCCTGATCCTGCGTTTTGTTTTTTATGAATACGACATGGCGACACAACTCTCTTTATCTGACATTTGGTCTGACGTGATTGCGGTGCGCGAACGCTCGCCGCTGGTGCACAACATCACCAATCTGGTCGTGGCCCATTTCAACGCCAATGTGCTGCTGGCGGCGGGTGCCTCGCCCGTGATGGCCCATGCGCATGAAGAGATGGCAGACATGGTGGGTATTGCGCAGGCCTTGGTGCTCAACATCGGCACGCTGGACCCCTACTGGATTGAAAGCATGCGTCTGGCATTGCTGGCTGCCAACTCGCGTCGGATTCCCGTCGTGCTTGATCCAGTGGGTGCTGGTGCCACCGCGTACAGGAATCAAAGCATTGAACTCCTGTTGTCGACGGCATTGCCCACTGTCATTCGGGGCAATGGTTCTGAAATAATGAGTGTGGCGGGCGCCGATGTCAGAACACGCGGCGTGGACAGCAGCGCCGGGGCGCACGATGCGAGCGGGGCCGCTCAAGCACTGGTGGCAAGGACTCGGGGTGTCGTTTGCGTTAGTGGGCCTACAGATCACATTTTGGACGTGCAGCGGCGCTGGGCGCGTTTGTCCAACGGACATGAATGGATGACGCGCATCACCGGCGTGGGTTGCTCTGCGACGGCGCTGGTCGGTGCGTTTTGTGCGGTGCAACCCGATGCCTGGCGAGCGACAGTGGCGGCCATGGCCCTGCTGGGCGTGGCGGGTGAGGTGGCGGCTGAAAAAGTGATGGCGCTTGGTGGCGGTGTGGGCAGTCTGCAGGCCGCCTTGCTGGATGAGTTGCAACTGCTGGATGCCCAGACGTTTGAGCAGCGCCTGAAGATCGATGTTTCCACGTGGTGATGCCCGTGCACGCCTTGCGTTTGTACTTGGTGACCGATCAGACGATTGCGGGTACGCGCACCCTGGCAGAAGTGGTGGCTGCCGCCGTGCAAGGCGGCGTGACCTGTGTGCAATTGCGCGAAAAGTATCTCAATACACGTGATTTTTTGGCGCAAGCCGTGCTGCTTAAGCAGTTGTTGCGTCCGCATGGCATTCCACTGGTGATCAATGACCGTATTGACATAGCGCTGGCCTGCGGTGCCGAAGGCGTGCACTTGGGGCAAAGCGATATGCCCGTGATGCAGGCGCGCCAGTTGTTGCCGCCAGAGGTGTTTATCGGCTGGTCAGTGGAGACCCTGGCGGATGTAAGTCGCAGCGCGACATTGCCGGTTGACTATTTGGGTGTCAGCCCCATTTACGCCACCCCTACCAAATCGGACGCCGCGTCGCCCTGGGGTCTGGAGGGATTGCGCCAGGTCAGAGCCGCAACCGCTTTGCCCCTGGTCGCCATTGGCGGCATTCATGTGGGCAACGCGGCCGAGTTGCTCCAAGCCGGTGCCGATGGGTTGGCCGTGGTCAGCGCCTTGTGTGCCGCATCAGACCCCCGCGAAGCCGCAGCGGCTTTCAGAACTGCGATGGCCACGGTGCCGACAAGGCAGCCCCTGGCAGCAACTTTCAATGAGGACTAGACGATGAGTGATGACGTATTCCAATTCAGATACCCCCGGGTCCTCTCGATTGCCGGCTCGGACAGCGGCGGTGGTGCGGGTATTCAGGCTGATCTGAAAACTTTTTCGGCATTGGGCTGTTTCGGCATGACCGCCATCACCGCCCTCACGGCGCAAAACACCTGCGGTGTGAGATCTATACATGGCGTACCCCCGGAGATGCTGCGCGATCAGATCGATGCCGTGATGGAAGATATCGGGGCTGATGCGGTCAAAATCGGCATGCTTCATTCCCCGGAAATCGTGCGCACAGTGGCCCAGGCCATTGACCGGCATGGCCTCGGCAACGTGGTGTTTGATCCCGTCATGGTGGCCACCAGCGGTGCGGTGTTGATTGACAACAACGCTGTCGAGGTGCTGGTGCGCGAGTTGTTTGGCCGCGTGGCCGTGATCACCCCTAATCTGGATGAGGCGGCCTTGCTGGTGGGGCAGGCATTAACGTCACCTCAAGACATGGAACAGGCTGCCCTGACGCTGCTTGGGCAGGGCGCCCGCGCTGTGCTGCTTAAGGGCGGGCACTTGCAGGGGCCGGTTGTCGTTGATTTGTTGCTGACTGCAGCAGGTGAAAAAGTCTGGATGGAAGGCGACCGCATTCATAGCCCCAACACCCACGGCACCGGGTGCACCTTGTCCAGCGCGATGGCCGCTCACCTGGCGCTGGGCGCCACCTTGACAGAAGCGGTGCAGCGGGGGCGTGAGTTTGTGCGGGCTGCGCTCCTGGCGGGCTCTCGGGTCCACACCGGTCAGTGCAGCGGCCCACTCAACCACGGCCACGCCCCGGTGGCCATGCAGCTTAAGCCGCTGAACTGATCGCTGCCTGCAATTGCGCAGCCATTTCCTCGGGCTGCGGGGCAGCGACCAGCGCCCGCACGACGGCCACCGAGCCCACGCCGCTGGCCAGTACTGCGGGGAGATGGCTGGCGTCGATTCCCCCAATGGCCACCAAAGGGTAGTCAGCCATCAGCCGGGCATAGGCACGCAGGCGCCCCGTACCCTGCGGCGCGGTCATCATGCGTTTTAAAGTGGTTGCAAACACGGCCCCCATGGCGATGTAGCTGGGGCTCAACCCATCGGCGCGCAGCATTTCGGCATAGCCGTGGCTGCTCAGGCCCAACCGGAGACCCGAGGCACGGATGCATTCCAGGTCAGCCAGGTCCAGGTCTTCCTGTCCCAGATGGACGCCATACGCACCAGCCTCCATGGCCAACTGCCAGTGGTCGTTGATGAACAGCAGCGCACCGGTGCCTTGCACCGCTTGAACTGATGCCAGGATCTCACGCTTGATGGCTGCCGGGTCATCTGACTTGAATCGCAGTTGCACGGTGGGCACGCCGGCCTGCGCCATGCGCCCGACCCAGGCGGCGTCCGGTAGCACGGCATACAGGCCCAGCTTGTGGGGGCAGGGCGCAAACGGGTTGTCCCTGGGGAATGCGTGCATCCCGAAGTCAGCCGGGCTGTCAGGCCAGTCCTCGGGTTTGAACTGTCTTGTGCGTTCCACCCTGGCATGCCATGCCCTTGCCAGGCATTCGGCGTCAATCTCGATGAACCCCAAGGCAAGACAGGCCTGCTTGGCTGCGCGGTACAGCGGCGCCTCCTGGGTGAAGACGGCAGCCAGAGGCCCATCCGTGGGCAGCGCCAGGTCTTGATGGGCGTCAAAGATGGCTTGGGCTTGCGGGTTGAGTGTGGTCATGGCGATCTCAGGTTTGATGCCAAAACGGCGTGCCGAGCACGGGGGTGCTGGCTTGGGCGGCATGTTGTTCGGTCATGGCGCCAGAAATGTAGGCATCGCGCCCGGCCTGCACAGCCGATGCAAAGGCGCCGGCCATCAAGACCGGGTCTTTGGCCAGTGCCACGGCAGTGTTGAGCAGCACGGCGTCAAAGCCCCATTCCATCACCTGGCAGGCATGGGACGGCAGCCCCAGACCGGCATCCACGATCATCGGCACCGACAAGCGGTCACGCAAGAGGCGCAGTGCGTAGGGGTTAATGGGGCCTTTGCCTGTGCCAATGGGGGCGGCCCAAGGCATGATGGCCTGGCAACCCACGTCCACCAGTCGTTGGCACACCACCAGGTCTTCGGTGCAGTAGGGCAGCACCTTGAAGCCGTCCTTGATCAGGCGGCTCACGGCCTCCACCAGGTTCAGGGTGTCGGGCTGCAGGGTGTAGTCATCCCCGATCAGCTCCACCTTGATCCACGGCGTCTCGAACACCTCGCGCGCCATGTGGGCGGTGGTGATGACTTCCTGGACGCTGTGGCAGCCTGCTGTGTTGGGCAACACCGGAGTCTCAAAGCTGCGCAACATCTCCCAAAACCGGTTGGGAGCGTCCGTGCTGGTGACGTTTTGTCTTCGCAAAGAAGCGGTCAACATGGCCGGTTGGGCAACGTGCACCGCTGCCTGCAAAACCGCAGGTGATGGATAGCGTGAGGTGCCCAGCATCAGGCGGCTGGCAAAGGTTTGGCCGTACAAAACCAGCGGGTCGGCGCTCACGGCAGGGGAGGATGCAGGTGAATTCGTCATGGGTTTTTGTCCTTAGCCACCGGTAACCGGCGCAATGATGTCAATGCGGTCGTCGAGGTGGAGTTGATGTTCAGCGTACCGGGTTTTGGGCACAAACTGCAGGTTCACAGCTGCGGCAAAAGGGGGCTTGGCCTGCAGCACGGCAATGGCATCGGCCAGCGTGGCCTCGGGCGGCAGGGTGTGCGGCATTTGGTTGATGAAAACATTCATGGGCGGCTTCTTGATCTAGGGTGAAAGGGGGCTGGAGTCTCGCAGGATGGACAGTGATAACTCATCAGCCAAAGGAGATTCACCGCCGTGAAACAGCTCCATCACAGCGTCCAGCACGGCTGGCGAGATCAAGTAGCCGTGGCGGTACAGGCCGTTGATCTGCATCACGCGCTCGCCCAGCCAGCGAATGGCCGGCAGATTGTCGGCCAGGGTGGGGCGGCATTGGGCCACGAGCGAGACGATTCGGGCTTCGGCAAAACCGCTGTCCACAGTGTAGGCCGCACTCAGCAGCTCCAGGGTCGAGCGCACGCTCACGGGCGACATGTCATCAGATTCAATTTCGGTAGCACCCACCCGAAACAGGTTGTCTCCCTTGGGGGCAATATAGATCGGGTAGCGCGGGTGAATCAGCCGGGTTGGGCGGGACAACTTCACCTCCGGCGCCTCCAGGGTGATGATTTCGCCGCGCACGCCGCGCAGGGCAGGCCACTGGGTTTGGGCACCCACGCCCCGGCAGTCAAACACCCAGTCGGGTTGCCCAGGCTTGCCGGGGCTGAAGTCACCGGGTGCGCGCGGGCTGTTCCAGTGCAGCGCCACGTTGGGCTGCTGCAATTGGTGCAGCATGGCCATGAGCAGCTGCTGATTGTTCAGCTGGCCCTCGCCCGGCAGATACAGGCCCTGCGTGAAGCGCCCGGCAATCGACGGCTCCAGTTCTGCCACGCCCTGTTCGTCAAGCTGACGCGCTGCAGGCAGGGTCGGCAGGCGGGCCTGGGTTTCGTGGAGTTGTCGGGCAAAGCGCTCCGCCTCGGGTGCGTCTTGCCGGTGCCATAACACCAGGGTGCCGGTGCGTTGAAAATTGACCGGTTGGTCGAGCTTGGCAATCAGTTCAGGCCAGCGGTTGAGGGCGTACATGCCCATCTTCACCACATTGGTCTCGGTAATGGCCGACTCCGCCAGCGGGGCCAGCATGGCCGCAGCAGCATGAGCCGCTGATGTCGCGGCGTCCGGGCCTCCCGCCTCAAAAACCTCAATGTGGTGGCCTTCATTGGAGAGTTCACAGGCCAGTAAGCGCCCCATCAGGCCGGCCCCCAAGATCACGATATTCATAGGTTTGTACTGTCAGATTTAGGGTTGCGGCTTGCGGGTGAGCCACGCCAGCATGAAAGTCACGGCCAGCGTGGGCAGGGCAGAGCCCCACTGTGGCGCCCATTGCGCCAGCGCATGGTAGCAAGCAATGCCGGTCAGCCACAGCAGCGCAGCCGTGATGTCGATCTTGCGCTGGGGCGCTGCGAAACTTGGCTGGCCAACCCCCAAACGCCCAAGGATTACGCCATACAGAGGCACGAACACGGAGCTGAGCAAGAGCAAAAACGGCTCCAGGCTGTGCATCGGCAGCACCATGGCCAGTCCGGTGCACACCACCGCCAGCACCATGCCCCACTGCCGAATGCTCCAGCTTGGGAGAACACTGTGCGCCGAGACCGAGCCTGAATACACATCCCCGTAGGCATTGTCCAGCTCATCCACCAAAATCAGGCTGAGCGCAATCAGTCCGCCTTGTGCCAGCAGCAAGGCACTGACCAGACTCACATCCGGCTGCACCACGCTCACCACCATCACGCCCAGGGCGTAGCACCAGATGTTGGCGATGGCATAGCCAAACCAGGTGCCGCTCAAGGCACTGCGTCCATTGCGGCCATGGCGGGCGTAGTCGGCTACCAGGGGGAGCCACGAGATGGGCATGGCAATCACCAGGTCCATGGCCGACAGCATGCTTTTGCTGCCGTCGCCTGGCCGGGCCCAAAAAGCGTCCAGCCCTTGTGCGCTCAGTTGGCTGCCAAATTGCCAGGTCAGCCACAGCAGCGAGGCAATCACCAGAGGCAGCGCCACCCGGCTGATGATTTTTCGAACCAGTTGGGTCATGGAGCCTGCCAGCAGCAGGGTCAACACCGCGCCCCAGAGCAAGGTCGTGACGATCAGGCCACCGGTGTTGTCCAGGCTCAGCCCGAAGGATTGGCGTGCCACGGCCACCGTGCCTTCGCGCATGATCACCAGTTCAAACGTCGTCCAGCCAATGAGTTGCCCCAGGTTCAGCAGCACGGGCAGGCGCGCAAAGGCACTGCCGTAGGTGACATGCATCAGGCCGGCGCTGGTCAAGCCGCTGTCGCAGCCCAGTTTGGCCGTCCAGGCCAGCAGGCCCGAGCCGATGAGTGAGCCCAGCACAATGGCCAATACCGCGTCGCGGCTGCCGACGGCTGGCACCAGATAGGCGCCAATCTGCATCACCAGCAGGCCAACCCCGAGACTGAACCACAGCGAGGCGTGTTGCGGCCATCGGAACACGCGCTCGGCGTCAGAGATCGGCGTCAACGCCTTGTTGTGAATCGATAAAGTTGTGTTTGCCATCAATTTGCTCCGAGCAAAATATTGGCAGGTGGGCGTGTTCCGAACAAGGTGAGTATTGCCAGAGAAGCAGGCAATCGCTTGTTTCAAAACTGCTTCCCTGCGCGAGGATTACCTCAATCAGGTTCAAAGGGACTTTCTCAGTCGACCTGCTCGGTGAGAGCAGGGCAACACCCCTAGCGTATGCGTTCATTTAAAACGCCTGAGGATTCTATCGGCTCAATGGGCTCACTCGGCTGAATCGAACACGGGTGATGCCACACCCAGCACCTTGTGCAATTTTGGACTGGTGGTGGTGTAGAGCAAAAACACCTTTTTTTCCGGGAAAATGATGGGCATGGCACCAAAAGCGGCCAGAGCACACTCGTGAAAGCCACTGAGAATCAGTTTTTTCTTGCCCGGGTACACATTAATGTCGCCCACCGCAAAAATTCCGGGCTCACTGGTTGAAAACTTTTCAGTATCGACCTTGAGCTGCTTGCGCTCGATGTCCAGGCCCCATTGCGCAATAGGCCCCAACTTGGGGCTCAGGCCAAAGAACACCAGCAACACATCCAGCGGCACCACGCGGGTGATGCCGTCCGAGCCGGTGACCTTCAGTGCCGTCAGCAGTTGGTCGTGCGCCTCAAAACCCGTGACTTGGCCGACCATGAACTGCATCTCATAGGCTTCACACAGCGCGCGCATCTTGGCCACGTTGGCGGGTGCGGCTTGAAAGCCGTCGCGGCGGTGAATCAGAATGACGCTCTCTGCCTTGTGCGGGCTGTCCTTGACGAAGTCCAGCGCCCAGTCGAGTGCTGAATCGCCGCCACCCACAATCACCAGATTTTTGCCAGCAAAGTCCATGGGGTTCTTGACCCGGTAGAACAACTGCGAGCCTTCAAACGCATCAAGCCCCTCGACTTTGAGCGTGCGGGGCTGAAAAGCACCCACGCCGGCGGCAATGAAGATGGTTTTGGAGAGGAAACGCATGCCTTTGGAGGTTTCGACCAGAAAACGCCCGTCCTCCTGCTTTTGGACGGTGGTGACTTCCTGGCCAAAGTGAAAGGTGGCACCAAAGGGTTCAATCTGCTTGAGCAGGTTGTTGGTCAGTTCTTGTCCTGTGCACACCGGCACGGCAGGTATGTCGTAGATGGGTTTGTCGGGGTACAGCTCGACGCACTGGCCGCCGGGATAGTCCAGCGAGTCAATCACATGGGCCTTGACCTCCAGCAAACCCAACTCGAACACCTGAAACAAGCCCACCGGACCCGCGCCCACGATGACCGCATCGGTCTCGATCAGGTCGGCCAAAAGCGCCAAGTCAAGGGCGGCCGGGCTTGAAGGGTTTTGCATCTCGCGGCGAGCCGCTTAGCGAACCAGCAGGGAGAGCTTGCCGGTCTTGTCTTTCCAGTCGTCGGCATCGGGCATCGGCGCCTTGCGCTTGGTGATGCTTTTCCAGGTGGGCAACAGGGCCAACTCGGCGTTGAGTTTGGTCATGTGCTGCTGGTCTTTGGGTACATCTTCTTCGGCGTAGATAGCGTTGACCGGGCATTCTGGAATGCACACAGCGCAGTCAATGCACTCGTCGGGGTCAATAGTCAGAAAGTTGGGGCCTTCGCGGAAGCAGTCCACGGGGCAAACGTCGACGCAGTCGGTGTACTTGCACTTGATGCAGGCTTCGGTGACGGTATGGGTCATTTTGTAATTTTCAACGTAGGGGGTTAGCCCGCAATTTTATTGGGTTTACGCCAACCCCTGATTCACATTGGCCTTGAATCGCTTGGGGTTGCTTGAGGTGGGTCAGTTAATCAGCACGGCACCGGCTGTTTTGTGCGAGGCCGTGTCCACCAAAATCAGCGAACCCAGCACGCGTGACCGGCTATAGGGCAGGGTGGCAATGGCTTCTTGCAGAGTCAACTCCACGTGGCCAATGGCATTGGCCGCGAGTTGGGTGGCGTCGTGCTCGGCCAGGGTGTTGATGTCGAGCTGGTGCACGATGCGTTTGACTTTGGCCTTTACCCAACGGTGCCCATGCAGCGCCCAGTAAACACGTCCGGCCACCAGAGGCTCGTCGTCCATCCAGGCCACCGTGGCGTTCAGGTCACGGGTGACATTGAAGTGGCTTGGGGCTTTGACGGGCTCATCAAAGTCGTCGGCTGGGGTTGCCGGCGCCTGGGGCGCTGCAGCCAGCAGCCAGTCGCCGCGGGACACGTCCACCTCGCGGTCCAGCACAATGCCGGCGCTGTGACCCGCCTGCACGTTGCCGATCTGGCGCGTGTGACCCAGTACCTGAGCGACAGTGGCGGTTTGGCCGCTGGGCAAAATCGTGATGCTTTGGCCGACCACTGCTGCGCCTGTGGCCACGCGGCCCCAGAAAATGCGCCTGCCCTGCGAGGTGTCGCTGGACGCCGAGAACTTCTCAACCCACTGCACCGGAAAGGAAAACGGGATGCCTTTGTCGGCGGGTGTGGCGGGCAGTTGCTCCAGAATGTCCAGCAGGCTGGGGCCGGCATAGTTGCACCAGTTCGGGGCCGAATCCACCACGTTGTGGCCCTTCAGGGCTGAAATCGGCACGATGGCCGTGACCTCAATGCCCGCTGCTTGGGCAAACGTGCGCAAGGCCTGGCTGATATTGACAAACGCCAGCGCCGCCTGACCGGCCGTCTCTGGCTTGGCGGCGTCTTCCAGTGCATCCAGTTTGTTCACGGCAAACACGATGCTGGGCACGCGCAGCAGGTTCACCAGCAGGGAGTGGCGGCGCGTTTGGGGCAGCAACTCCAGGGCGGCGCTTTGCCATTGGAGTTTGGTCGCGTCCACCAGAACCACGGCGGCGTCGGCGCTGCTGGCCGCTGTGACCATGTTGCGGGTGTACTGCTCATGGCCGGGCGCATCGCCAATGATGAATTTGCGCTCGGCGGTGTTGAAGTAGCGGTAGGCCACGTCGATGGTGATGCCCTGCTCGCGCTCGGCACTCAGCCCATCAGTAAACAGGGCCAGATCGGCCTCACCACTCTTGGAGACGTTGGCCAACTGGTCCAGCAGGACCGAGCGGCTGTCGATCAGCAAGCGGCCGATCAAGGTGCTCTTGCCATCGTCGACCGACCCGCAGGTGATGAATTTCAGGGCAGATTGAGTGTCATATTGGCCACTAGCCGGCGTATCACTTGCCTCAGGCGCTATTAAGTTTGCTGTGTTCATCAGAAGTACCCGTCTTTCTTGCGCTTCTCCATCGAAGCTTCGGAGGTTTTGTCGTCCATGCGGGTCGCGCCGCGCTCGCTTACTTCAGCACCCAGTGTTTCCAGCACGATGTCTGCCGCCGTGGCGGCCGTGCTTTCTACCGGGCAAGTGCAGGTGATGTCACCCACGGTGCGAAAACGCACATCGCGGGATTCCACGGTTTCACCCTCTTTGGCGGGAGTGAGTTCGGTCACGGGTACCAGCAGACCCTTGCGCTCGACCACGTCACGCTTGTGGGTGTAGTACAGGCTGGGCAGCGCAATCTTCTCGCGCTCAATGTATTGCCACACGTCCAGCTCTGTCCAGTTGGAAATGGGGAACACCCGAAAGTGCTCATTCGGCTGCAAGCGGGTGTTGAACAGTGTCCACAACTCCGGGCGCTGGGCCTTGGGTTGCCACTGGCCGAAGCTGTCGCGGTGCGAAAAAATGCGTTCCTTGGCGCGGGCTTTTTCCTCGTCGCGGCGGGCGCCGCCAATCAGTGCGTCAAAACGAAACTCGTCAATGGCCTCCAGCAGCGTGACCGACTGGTGCACGTTGCGGCTCTCGCCCGGGTGCGCCAGGCGCACGGTGCCGCGCGCCATGGAGTCTTCAACGCTGCGCACGATCAATTCGGCACCCAGCTCCTTGGCCCGGAAGTCGCGGAAGTCCGTGACCTCCGAAAAGTTGTGGCCGGTGTCGATCATCAGCAGCGGGTAGGGAATGTTGCCCGCGCCAAAGGCTTTTTCAGCGCATTTCAGCATCACCAGGGAATCTTTGCCGCCCGAAAACAGCAGGGTGGGGCGCTCAAACGCGGCCGCCACTTCGCGCAGGATGAAGATGGTTTCTTCTTCCAGGGCGTCCAGGTGCGCGTTGCTTAAATGGTCGATGTGCTTGTGGTCCATGGCGTGTAAATTTTCAGAATCGGTTCGGGCGTTCATGTGGGCGCTCCCTGTGTGGAGCTGGATTCGCTGACGTGCAGGCCGCATTCCTTGGCGGCTTCGTCCTCCCACCACCAGCGGCCAGCGCGAAAATCTTCGCCCAGACTGATCGCCCGGGTGCAGGGTGCGCAGCCAATGCTGGGGAAAAACTGGTCGTGCAGCGGGTTGTAGGCGACTTGGTTCACGCTGATGAAATGCCACACGTCGCCCCAAGTCCAGTTGGCCAGCGGGTTGATTTTGACGCGGGTGGCATCACTCGTGTCAATCAGTGGCACCTCGGCCCGGGCGCCAGATTGTTCGCGGCGCAAGCCGGTAATCCACGCATCTTTGCCGACCAGGGCGCGCTCTAGCGGCTCCATCTTGCGGATGTGGCAGCAGGCTTTGCGCAATTCAATGCTCTTGTACATCGCGTCCTTGCCTTCCCTCGCCACAAATTCCACCGTGGCTTGCAGCACTGGTTTGTAGACGGTCACAGGGGCGCGTGAGGTGGCCTGGAGTTTCTCCAGCAGGGCCAGAGTTTCCGCATGCAGCATGCCGGTTTCCAGCACAAACATGCCAATGTCCAGCCCCAGGCTGTTGATCAGGTGGCTCACCACCACGTCTTCGGCGCCCAGGCTGGAGGCCTGCGTCACGCGCGACGCGCCATCGGCTGTGGCGGCGGCGTAGTCGTGGGCTGCTTGCTGCAGCACGGCCGTGGTTTCTGCCAGCTTGGCGTCAAAGTCGACGGACGGGCGGGCGTTCAGTTCAATGGCGCTCATGCGGCCACCTCGGCTGCGAAATGGGGCTGCACGGCGACGGCATCGCCTTGGTAAAAGGCCTTGTAGCGGTCAAACTGGGCTTGCGCGAAGTCCAGGTTCTGGTCTTCGCGCAGCACCGCCACGTCAAAGCCGCTGCGCTGCATTTGCACCAGCTGGTCGATCAACACGTCGCCCGTGGCCCGAATTTCGCCCTTGAAACCCAGGCGGCGGCGCAACAAAAACGCCTGGCTGAACGCACGGCCATCGGTGAACTTGGGAAAGTTCAGGTCAATGCGCTCTACGCCGTCAAGCGCCAGGTCGCGGGGATCGGCGTCATTGGCGATTTCCAAGCCTTTTAGGCCGCTAGCCGGCGCGCTATGTTCCTTGGATGCTATTAATTTCATTTTTATTTCTTTCAGACGGTTTCGACTTCGGCGGTGTGGCGGGCGCCGTTGGCAGACCCCTTGAAGGCGTCCATGCCGAGGCGTCGGAAGGCGTCAATGAAGGTTTCACCACTCAAGCGTTGCTCGCGGTAAGTCTCCAGCACGGCTTCGATCACATCCGGCACTTCATCGGCGCCAAAGGAGGGGCCAACCACCTTGCCGACCATGGACTCCCCGCTCAGGGTGGAACCGTCCGAGCCGCCCAGCGAGATTTGGTACCACTCTTTGCCGTCCTTATCGACACCCAAAATGCCGATGTGGCCGCTGTGGTGGTGGCCGCAGGAGTTGATACAGCCGCTGATGTGCAGGTCAATCTCGCCCAGGTCAAACAACTCGTCCAGGTCCTGGTAACGCTCGGTGATGGCCTCGGCAATCGGGATCGAGCGGGCATTGGCCAGCGCGCAAAAGTCGCCACCGGGGCAGGCGATCATGTCGGTCAGCAGACGGATATTGGCCTTGGCGAAACCCGCGGCGCGGGCCGCGTGCCACACGGCGGGCAACTCGGCGGCTTGCACCCAAGGCAAGAGCAAATTCTGGTCATGCGTCACGCGCACTTCGCCGCTTGAGAACTGGTCGGCCAGATCGGCGGCGATGCCCAGTTGGTTGGCAGTGGCGTCGCCTGGCGCCTGGCCCAGGCGTTTGAATGACAGCGTCACGGCGCGCAGTTCAGGGTTTTTGTGCGCTGCCACGTTTTGCTTGAGCCAGCGGCTGTACTCTGCCTGCTCAGCTTCAGTTATCTCATTATTGATAGCTATTGAGGCATGGGATACGCCGGCTGGTGGCACAAATGAGGCCGTAACCCGGTCCAGCTCGGCCTGTGTGACCGTGTGCGGGCCGCCGTCCAGATTCATGATTTGCTGGTACTCGGTCTCCACCTCGTCGATGTAGCGCTGGCCTTCGGCCTTGACCAAAATCTTGATACGGGCCTTGTACTTGTTGTCCCGGCGACCCCAGCGGTTGTACACGCGCACGATGGCTTCGATGTAGTTCAGGATCTGGTGCCAGGGCAGGAACTCGCGGATGGTGCTGGCAATCACCGGCGTGCGGCCCATGCCCCCACCGACCATCACCTTGAAGCCGACCTCACCTGCGTCATTGCGCAGCAATTTCAGGCCCACGTCGTGCCAACGGGTGGCCGCACGGTCTTCGTCGGCGCCCGAGACCGCCAGCTTGAACTTGCGCGGCAAAAACGCGAACTCGGGGTGCAGCGTGCTCCACTGGCGCAAGATTTCGCAATAGGGGCGGGGGTCCACGGCTTCGTCGGTGGCAATGCCGGCCCGCTCGTCGCTGGTGATGTTGCGAATGCAGTTGCCGCTGGTCTGGATGCCGTGCATGTTGACGGTAGCCAGCAGGTCCATGACGTCCGCACTCTTGTCCAGTGGAATCCAGTTGAACTGCACGTTTTGGCGGGTGGTGAAGTGACCGTAGCCCACCGGCATGTCGGTGGTGCCAAACGCGGCCTGCGTGGTGATTGCCGTCTGGTAGACCTGGGCGCTGGGCTGGTCATAGTCCCGCGCAATGGTGGCCAGCACGCGCAATTGCGCACTGGACAACTCGCCGTAGGGCACGGCCACGCGCAACATGGGGGCGTAGCGTTGCACATACCAGCCGTTTTGCAGACGCAGGGGCAAGAATTCTTCGTTGCTGAGCTGGCCGTTCAGGTGGCGCCCCAATTGGTCGCGGTATTGCGCGGCGCGTTGGCGGACAAACTGGCGGTCAAAGTCGGTGTATTGGTACATGGTTCAGGTGGGTTGCGGACAAGGCGAGGCGGTGCTGCGCGCTGTCCTTCAAGGTTTCACAAAGTAATCAATTTGAGGCCGGCATAAGCCAGCAAGACGGACAACAAAGAACGAATCACCCGCTCCGGGATGCGCGTCATCATGTGTGAGCCGATCCAGATGCCGGGGATGGAGCCGGCCAGCAGCTTGGCGAGCAAAGGCCAGTCTACCGAGCCCATCGAGGCATGGCCAAAACCGGCCACCAGCGTGAGAGGTACGGCGTAGGCAATGTCGGCCGCCACGATGCGGGGCAAGGGAAGCAGCGGATACAAAATCATTAACACGGTGACGCCAATTGCCCCGGCACCTACCGATGTGAGCGTGACCATGGTGCCAATCACGGCGCCGAACAGAAGCGGCAGGCTCCAATGGCGGGGCGTGGCGGCGCGCAGTTCCTGGCCGCTCGCCACCGTGGTGGGGGAAACTTTGCCGCGCAGGGCCTTAAAGAGGGTGGCTGCGGCTGTCAGCAGCAGGGCGAAGCCCAGTGTGGTGGTCATCAGGCTTTGGGCCTGGGCGCTGGCAGCGCCGACCCGGTTGAGGACCCACAGGGTGACGAGCGCCGCCGGAATGCTGCCTGCCGACAGGTGCAAGACCACGCGCCAGTCAATGATGCGGGCCCGGGCGAGCTTGATGGTGCCACCCATTTTGGTGAAGGCCGCGAACAGTAAATCGGTGCCCACCGCAAGGTAGGGTTTAACGTCAAAAAAGAAAATCAGGATCGGTGTCATCAGCGAGCCGCCGCCCACGCCCGTGAGTCCGACGATCAGCCCAACGAAAAAACCCGCAAAAACGAACATCAAATCATGCATGGACCTCGACTTTAACGGCCTGTTGTTATGTGGCAAACTACATTTTTGCGATTTACTTATGCAGTAATAGGTATATGAAAGCCAGCCTGTCGGTCAACGCGACAACCAGGGTCCCATCAGGATGCGCTCGCAAAGGGCCACGCAGGCCTCGGCATCGACCTGCATGCACACCTGCGTGTCCGGGATGTCGGGGCCCCAGCCCGGATGCGGGTAGGGCGCCTCGCCATTGCGCTTCATCACGGTTTGCCCTTGCGTGAGGCCGTCGGTGGCCACCCGCACGCGACCGCTTTTCAGGGTGAACAGTTCCGGGTTGACCAGCACCATGAAGGCCAGCAGGTCATGGGCAAAACAGCCCTGAATCTCTGCCACGCGGGCGTGCAGGCCGCTGTAATGCCGCACGTAAAACCGGACTGCATGCAGCAGGGTGCGGGTGGCGACGTGCTGGTGCTGCGCGGCTATTGTTTCGAACATCGTCACCGGCAGGATGACGCGGTGGGTCACGTCCAGGCCCACCATGGTGAGGTCGAAGCCCGCTTTAAACACCTGGTCGGCCGCGTGCGGGTCGTTCCAGACATTGGCCTCGGCCACGGGCGACACATTGCCCGGCTCCAGAATGGTGCCGCCCATCACAATGACCCGGCGCAGCAGCTGCGGCAGACGCGGCTCCAGCTTGAGCGCCAGGCTCAGGTTGCCCAGCGGGCCCACCGCCACCAGGATGATGTCGCCCGGTCGGGCGCGGGCCATGTCCACGATGAATTGGGCCGATGAGCGGGGGTCCGCTTGCCCCGGGAGCGTCAGGCGCTCCGGCAGGTCGCCCAAACCATCCGAGCCGTGAATATGGGCAGGCGGCGCCTCAGGCGGTTTGCACCAGGGCGACGCCATGCCCCGGGTCACCGGGATGGTCCGGCCTGCCAGACCGGTGAGGTACAGCGCGTTGGTCACCGCTTGGTCGACCGTCACGTTGCCAAAGGTGGTGGTGATGCCCAGCACCTCAATGGCAGGGTGGGCCAGGGCAAAGTACAAAGCCATGGCGTCGTCCACGCCGGGGTCGGTGTCATAAATGACGGGGTATGGGGTAGGGGTGCTCATGACAGTGCGGTGTTGGGTAAGTGTGCTGAAGTCGGGTGCTCAGGCGTCGTCAAAGCCGCAGTAGATTCGCAGGCAGGCTACGGCATCAGCAGGGGCGCTGGGCTGGGTGGCCAGAAATGCGTCGACCTCCGATTGTTCGGGGATGCTGCTCTGCGCACCTGCCCGCGTGCAGGCCAGTGCGCCGGCCGCGCTGGCAAGCCTCAGCGCCTGTGGCAGGTCCTGGCCCTGGCTGAGCGCTGCCACCACCACGCCGCAAAACGTATCGCCTGCGCCGGTGGTGTCCACCGGGGTCACGTCAAAGGCGGGCTGAAAAGTCAAGGTACCGTCGCTCCGGGCACACGCGCCCCGATGGCCCAAGGTCACCACCACGCAAGGCACCGTCAGGTGCGCCAGGTTGCTGGCTACGCTGCCACTTTGCCCGGCCAACACCGAGAGTTCACCTTCATTGACGATCAAAATATCCAGCAGCGCCATCAGCGCGTGAGGCAAAGGCTGGGCCGGTGCCGCGTTCAACACCACCTGCATGCCGTGGGCATGGGCCGCACGGGCGTAGGCCGTGACGGTCTCCACGGGGGACTCCAGCTGCATCAGCAGGTGGGTAAAGCCCCCAAGCGCTGGCAGGTGTTCAGGCCGCAAGGCGAGGTTGGCCCCGGGGGCGACGGTGATCGCATTTTCAGCATCGTCTGAGACACAAATGAACGCCGTACCGGTAGGCAGGTCGGGGACCCGCACCACATGGGTTTGCACGGCGGCCGCTTCGAGTGAGGCTTCCAGCGGCTCGGCAAAGGCATCCAACCCCAGCGCCAGCAGCATGTGAGTGCGCGCGCCGCCTGCCCGCGCACAAGCCACCGCCTGGTTGGCGCCCTTGCCGCCGGGGTAGGTCTTGAAGTCGTGCCCCAGCACGGTTTCCCCTGGCGCGGGAATGTGGGGGGCGCGAACCACAAAGTCGAGATTGGCGGAGCCAGCGACAAGAATCATGGGTGCCTTGAATAGATGCTATCTAATGAATAGCTGTGTGGTAATTAAATACGCCGGCTGGAGGGTGATTTGGTCATAAATCAGGGTCGGGGCCGCTTGTTTGGTAACCGCAACCCCGCCGGTGAGCTTTTGAAAATCATAGCAGCGGTGTCGCGCCGGGGCAGCTCCTTGCATTGATGTCGGGGTGGCGATGGCTTCTGGCTGATCCATGAGCCAGGCCAACCCCCGGTAGCCATTGACGCCTGCGGCGCGGCGGCCGGCCTGGCTGACCGCACTTTTTATCAGGGGCTCGACGCGATTCCATTGCGCGGCCCCAAGGCCGCACTAACCGTTGCCGGCACGGGTGGGTGGCTGGGCCAAAGCACTGGAGGTGGCGGCACCGTGGGGCAAGGCCTTGCCGCTCTCGCGTCTGCTGGCCGATGCGATTCGCCACGCGCAAGATGGCGTTGCCGTCTCGGCCAGCCAGTCGCACCTTACAAGGCAAAAGTTGCATGGCCTTAAAGGCGTGCCCGGCTTTGCGGAGACCTTTCTGGTTGATGGCTTGCCGCCGGTGGTGGGTCATGTACTCAAGCAGCCTGCGCTGGGCCGGACCTTGGCGACGGTGGCCAAGCGCGGTCTGGACGATTTTTACCGTGGCGAGTTGGCCCAGCGCATGGGCGCTGAACTGAGGCGCTGGACGAGCTGGCCAGCCAGATTGACCCCCACATGGCTCTGCCGTGGCCCGACACGGCGGCCCCTGGCGACACCATCTGGATGGGCGCCATTGACCGGGAAGGCCGCTCGGTCAGTTTCATTCAAAGCGTGTACTGGGAGTTTGGCTCTGGCGTGGTGCTGCAGGACACAGGGGTGACCTGGCAAAACCGGGGCACCAGCTCCTCGCTGGATCCGGCTGCCCTGAACACGCTGGAGCCCGGCCGCAAGCCTTTTCACACCCTGAATCCATCGCTGGCCTTGTTTGACGATGGCCGCGTCATGCCCTACGGCACCATGGGCGGTGAGGGGCAGCCGCAAACCCAGGCCGCGGTATTTACCCGCTACGCCCGCTTTGGGCAGACGCTGCAGCAGGCGGTCACGGCACCCCGCTGGTTGCTGGGCCGCACCTGGGGTGATGAGAGTACCTCGCTCAAACTGGAGAACCGATTTGCGCCTGAACTGGTGGCGTCCCTGACGGCTGCCGGGCACGAGGTCGAGGTCCTGGCGGATGCCTTCAGTGACACCATGGGTCATGCCGGTGCCCTGGTGCGCCACCCAAATGGCGTGATAGAGGGCGCAGCCGATCCCCGAAGCAACGGTGCCGTGGCGGGCGTCTAGGCAGAGCCCATCGGCCCTGAGGCTGGGTTTGTGCTGCGCAGCGCGGTGAGCAAACGGGCCAAGCGCGCCTCAATCACCCAGGGCTCGCCGCCCCACTGGGCTGCCAGCAATTCTGCGCAGAGCACCGAAAAACTCAAGCCGCGCGATCCCATGCCGGCACAAATCCACAGCCCGGGGTGCCCGGCTTCGTCAAGCGGACCGACCATTGGCAGGCGATCGGCAGTGACACAGCGCGTGCTTTTCCAGGCATTCACATACCCGTGTGTGAAGGCGGGGGCCAAGAATGGGTCCAGGGCCGGCAGCAGGCGCTGCATACGAGCCCTGTTGGCCGCGTGGTTGACATCGTCCGCGGACTCCGGCTCCTCCTGTGGCTGGTAGGTGGCACCCACGAACCAGGCTTTGCCGCCGACCCAAGGGATGCCCGGGATGACACTGCCCGCGCCGTTGACCGGATGCGGGGGGAAGTCGGCACCCAACACGTCGTTCTCATGCCAGGCCCATGACACCTGTCCGCGAAGCCCATGCAGGGCGGGCAAATGATGGGTTTGGGTTGCCACGGAGGGATCGGAGGTTTGCAGGGCTGCGAGTAGTTGGGGCACGTCACAGGCATTGGCCAGGACCACGCGATCCGCGCAGGCCAGCACACACCCTTGCTCGTCCAGCAGTTCCCATTGAGCGCCAGTGGGGCGCAGGGATGCGACCTGGCTTGCGCCCCTGAAGACGATGCCCGGCTGCGCCAGCCAGGCGCGCACAAGCTGACCCGGCTTGAGCCACGCGGCTTGGGGGTGCCAAAGGTCGGGCAGAGGCGATTCGCCGTCAAAGCAACGCTCCAGCGTCCCGCTGGGCGCCCAGTCTTCCCCCTCTTGCAATAGGGTGCGGGCCTCATGCAGCATCAGGCTCACGCCCGCTCGGGAGAGGCGCGATAACGGGCAGTCGTCCACTGACACGTGGGGCACCACCAGCCCCACCGGCAATCCCGAGGCGCCCGCCGCAGGCTCGGTTGCCTGGTCAAATACCTGCACCTGCCAGCCCCGGCGCGCCAAAGCGGCTGCCACGCTGGCGCCCGCGAGACCCGCACCGACCACCGCACAGGTGCCAGGCTGGGCAGCGCGCGCATTAGACCCGACTTCGTGGGTACGCAAGGTCCAGCGCGGGTTGAACTGGCCGTGCGGCACACGGCCCTGGTGGGTACCAGGCACATCAGATGGTTGAGTTTGAAACTCAAATCCGCATTGCGTCAGGTCAGTGCGCACCGACGTCACATCGCCCGCGACGGTCAAGCCTGTTCCTCGACGGCAGCAACGCGCCAGGGCCTTGGCCGTCCAGCGACTCCAGTTCGGGCTCGCCGCCAAGCCGGGTGATGTATCCAGAAAAACATCGTCGGCCCGAAAACTCTGCTCTTTCAGCGTGGGGATCAACTCACCTACGCACAGTGTCAGCAGCAAATGACCCCGCTCCAGCGTGAACCGGTGGAAGCCAGGC
>JBIIVW010000206.1:0-5948 GCA_044339205.1 Rhodoferax sp.
GCTTTTTCATGGCCGCGTTGCGCACCTCGGGCGAGACCGCGCGGGAGACAAAGGGGGCGTAGTCCGACTCTTGGGTGAGGGCCTTGACGTCGTCCATCGACAACACGGGCGCGGGCTCAGCGGCTTCTGGGGCCGGCGCAGTCAGGTCGGTTGCTGGCGTTGCAGGCGTTGCGTTGGGCGCAAGAGCCACCCGGTTGGCGGGGGGCGCGGGCACCTCGGGCCTGAGCACCGGCGCGTGCGGTTCAATGAGCGGCTTTCCTTCGCGCACAGCCTGCTTGCGCTGCGACCAGCGGCCCAGGAAACCATCAGCCACGGCCACCACCCTGCTTCTTCTCGGTGCTGATGGACGCGGGGTTGCCGAAGCGGTCGGTCAATGAGCGAAAACTCTCGGGTCGCTTGCGACGCTTGGGTTCTTCGATGTAATACTCCTGCACAAAGGCCCGCACCCACTCGACCACCGGGGCTGAGGCGGGCACCTGCTCCACGGTTTCTTGTGCGTCCAGCCAGCGCCCGGCCTCGTGGTAGCTCAAGCTCACCTGCAGGGGCCGCGCAATCGGCTCGTCAGCGATGCTCATCTCTTCTTCCAGGCGCCACAGAACAAACCAGCCCGGTGCCTCCGTGGTCACGTTCAGGTGATAGCCCTCGGCCTCATCTGTGAACAATTCCACGGTATAGCCGGGATGCAACCATCGTTCCTCGCTATCATTTTTAAATAACAGGCGAGGACTCTCTCCATAACCGTCTTCGTGCGCCACCACATCAGCCAGCACCCAGCGCCAGCTTTGCCAGCGGCTCATGGGGCCAATGATGGGCTCACGCCGCATGATGACGGCCACTTTCAATTGGGGGCGGGTGTTTGACATAGACCGGCAATGTACCGGATTGACAAACCCACCCGCTGCTGCAGGGTTTGCATGACGGGCGCGCGTGTCAGTCACCACGCCATGCCATGAACTCAGAACGTTTGAGGCGGTAGCGCGCCACGCTGCCTTCATGGAGCTGCGCCAGGGCGTCTGCCAGCAGCCCCGCAAAGGCCTCGGTGTCTTTGCCCGGGACCAACTCGCGGGCCAGGCGCTGGATCAGGCTTTCAGTGGGCACTTGCCTGGATCTCACCACCGCTTGCACGGCTTCGATCAACGCGTCACGGTATTGCATCTTCAGGGGATCAGGTTCTGCCAGAGACTGCGTGATGGCTAGATAGCGTTGACAGGAACGCTCGTAGGCCCATACAAACACATCGCGCAATAGCTCGATTCGGTTGAGCTCATACACCGCCAGGGTTCCCTCAACATAGGCGCGCTCCGGCACATCGATAAAGGACAGAGGACACAAGTTGTGCTTGATCAGTGGCATGTTGGCGCCAAGGCGAGACACACGCTTGTTCACATCCTCAAAGGGCTGTAAATAGGGGATTTGCACCATCAGAAAAAAGGCCTGCTCGAACGGGTCTGCAATGGCATTGGCTTTGTTGAGCAACAAGCGAAAGCAATCCTCCAGGACCTGTGGCATGGCCAGGGGGTAGAACACCGTGCCGGAAATCTCCACAGGTCTGCGACGCAACCGACCGCTGGCAGCATCCTCATGCATCAAATTCTGCGACAGCACAGCATGCAGGTTTTGAAACGTGAAGGCATCACAAGCCACCTCATCGGCGTCCTCCACCAGCATTTCGATGGCGGCCTTGTGGTTGAGGATCATCTGGGTTTCCTGCGCATCCTTGCCCTTGGCCACCTGCCCGAACTCGATCAGGTTTTGGGTGTCCAACCGGCTGTAGGTGTTGCCTTCCAGGCGTGAAGACGCCCAGGACAAGTCGACCATCAAGCGGTTCAATATGTCCCGGGCATAGGTTCCCGCCGCGCGTTGGTCAGCAGGGGTGCGGCCCATTTCGTGAAGTTGGGCCCGCAAGGGTTCGGGCAGGTACCAAGTGACTCCGGGTTCATAGGCTTCCAGAAAAGCGCGGTTATAGCCCACCGGGCGGCGGTGCATCAGAGGGCGGCGCACCTCATCGCGAATTTGCGCGCCCTCGGGCGACAGGGGCACATAGATGTCTGCATCAAGAGGTGCGGCCGAGGCCTTCGCATCTGCCGCAGCGGCTTGCCGCTGGACAACCGCCACTTCAGGTCGCACTTTGTAGACCCTTGCAACACTTTCGCCCTGGGAGGCAATGCATAGCTCAGCCAGCAGCCCATCCAGCCGACGCTGCAAGGTGCGCCGACTCAGCGGCTTGATCAGGCGCGGCGCCAAAACATCCAGCAGTTGAGCAACCCCCAAACCATCCGGATACTGCGCCAACACGGCCAAAATGGCTTCTTGTTCAGGTGTGGGCGCTTTGCGCGTCATGGAAGCTCCTTGATGAACTGTGAATTTTGTCACGCTTCTGGAAAGCGTGCCAAAAAGCGTGCCACTTTTCTGTCGCGCTTTTTGGCACGCTTTTTGTCACGCAAATAGATCACGCCAAGTTGGCACCCCTTGAATCACCCGCCCACCCATGCCCCATAACCCGTCACCGGAGGCACAGCGCCGCCCGGCCGAATCGCCACTGCACAGTACTTGAACTCGGGAATCTTGCCAAACGGGTCCAGTGCCGCGTTGGTCAGCAGGTTGGCAGCGGCCTCGTAATAGGCAAACGGAATAAACACCGCCCCTGGCGGGGTACCGTCGTCCTGACGCACATGAATGCTCACTTGGCCCCGGCGCGATTGCACGGTGATGGCATCGCCCGGCTTCAATCCCAGGGCCGCCAGGTCTTGCCCGCACAGGCAAGCCGTGGCCAGGGGCTCCAGCGCATCCAGCACCATGGCGCGCCGAGTCATGCTGCCGGTGTGCCAGTGCTCCAGTTGCCGCCCGGTGATCAGCACAAACGGGTAGTCGGCATCGGGGCGCTCGTTGGCAGGAATGATGTCGGCCGGCACCAGATGCACCCGGCCATCGGGCGTGTCAAAGTGCTGCAAAAAGACGGTGGGCGCCCCGGGGTCGTCTGCGCTCAGGCAGGGGTAGGTGACGCTGGATTCGCGCTGCAGACGCTCCCAGGTGATGCCCGCAATGCTGGCGTGCATGGCCTGGCGCATTTCTTCATAAACGGCTGCCACGCCACTGTGCTCCCCTGAGTAATGCCAGTCCAACCCGATGCCCGAGGCCATCTGCTGAATGATCCACAAATCTGGCCGGGCCTGGCCCGGCGGCTCAATGGCTTGGCGACCCAGTTGCACCATGCGGTCGGTGTTGGTCACGGTGCCGGTCTTTTCGGGCCAGGCGGTGGCGGGCAGCACCACATCGGCCAGCCACGCAGTCTCGGTCATGAAAATATCCTGCACCACCAGGTGCTCCAGGCTGGCCAAGGCGTGGCGGGCGTGGTTCAGGTCCGGGTCGCTCATGGCAGGGTTTTCGCCCATGATGTACATGCCGCGCACCTTGTGCGGGTCGGTATCGGGCGCCAGCGCCTTGCGCATGATTTCAACCACGGTATAGCCGGGTTGGTCGTCCAGCTTGGTGCCCCAGAAGTTCTCGAACCAGTCGTGCGCTGCCCTATTGGTGACCCGCTGGTAGTTGGGATACATCATGGGGATGAGGCCGGCGTCGCTGGCGCCCTGCACGTTGTTCTGGCCGCGCAGCGGGTGTAGGCCGGAGCCGGGTTTGCCGATCTGGCCGGTGACAGTGACCAGGGCAATCAGGCAGCGGGCGTTGTCGGTGCCATGCACATGTTGGCTCACGCCCATGCCCCACAAGACCATGGCGCTTTTGGCCTTGGCAAACTCGCGTGCCACTTCGCGCAGTGTCTGCGCCGGTATGCCGCAAATCGGGGCCATGGCCTCCGGGCTGTAACCCTTGACGTTGTGCCGCAGCGCTTCAAAGTTGCTGACCCGGTCCCGAATAAAGGTCTCGTCGGTCAGCCCTTCTTCAATAACGGTGTGAATCAGCGCATTGAGCATGGCCACGTCGGTGTCGGGCTTGAACTGCAGCTTGCGCCAGGCGTGCTTGCCCAGGTCGGTACCCCGGGGGTCGGCTACGACAATTTTGGCGCCTCTTTTGGCCGCGTTTTTCATCCACGTGGCGGCCACAGGATGGTTGTTGGTGGGGTTGGAGCCGATCACAAAAATGACTTCCGCGTGCTCCACATCGTTGACCTGGTTGCTCACTGCGGCCGATCCCACGCCCTCCAGGAGTGCGGCCACGCTGGAGGCATGGCACAGGCGGGTGCAGTGGTCCACGTTGTTGGAGCCAAAGCCGGTACGCACCAGTTTTTGGAACAAGTAGGCTTCTTCGTTGCTGCCTTTGGCCGAGCCAAAACCGGCCAGTGACTTCTTGCCATGGGTGTCACGCAGGCGTTTGAGCGATCCTGCGCCAAGCGCCAAGGCTTCTTCCCACGTGGCTTCGCGAAATACGGCCGACCAGTCTGCGGTGTTGCGGTTGAGGTCTTTCAGCGCGGCGGGATCTTTGGGCACGCCACTCCGGCGAATCAAGGGCACGGTCAGGCGCTGCGGGCTGTGCGCGTAGTCAAACCCAAAGCGGCCTTTCACGCACAGACGGCTGTGGTTGGCGGGACCGTCGCGCCCGTCCACGCTCACGATGACGTTGTCCTTCACGTTGTAAGTCATGAGGCAGCCCACGCCGCAAAACGGACATACCGAGTCAACTTTTTTGTCGACCACTTGCGAGCCGACTTGTGTTTTGGGCATCAACGCGCCTGTGGGGCAGGCCTGCACACATTCGCCACAGGCCACGCAACTGCTGTCCCCCATCGGGTCATCCAGGTCAAACACGATGGCGCTGTGTGCGCCGCGCAGGGCATAGCCAATGACGTCGTTCACCTGCTCCTCGCGGCAGGCACGCACGCAGCGGTTGCACTGAATGCAGGCATCCAGGTTCACGGCCATGGCCGGGTGCGATACATCGGCGGCAGGCTGCTCCCGGCGCAAGGCCTTAAGGGCCGGGCGCACCGTCACACCCAGGCGCGTCGCCCAGTCGCTCAATTCACCGTGCTGCCCTATGGGCGCCGTCGCTCCAGCCCCCGCTACGCTTTGAGGAGCCTGGCCTGCATCATTCCACTTGTAGCCGGTCTCCGGCATGTCCGAGAGCAGCATCTCCAGCACCATCTTCTGGCTCTTGCACGCCCGCTCGCTGGTCGCCTGCACCGCCATGCCGGCCGTGACCGTGCGGCAGCAGCTCGGCGCCAAGGTGCGTTCGCCCGCAATCTCGACCACACAGGCGCGGCAATTGCCATCGGCCCGCAGGCCGTCCTTGTAACAAAGGTGAGGAATGCACACCCCGTGGCGCTCGGCGGCCTTGAGGATGGACTCCCCCTCAAAGGCCTGAATGGTCTGGTGGTCCAGCGTAAATTCAATGGTGGGGCGCGCCAGTTGCGCCAGTTGGGCAGGTGCGTTCATTTAAACGATCTCCTGGGGAAAGTACTTTTGAACGCAGCGCACCGGGTTGGGCGCGGCCTGCCCCAGGCCACAAATAGAGGCATCGGTCATGACGACATTGAGGTCTTCCAGCGTGGTGTTGTCCCACACCGGGGCCTCCATCAGCCGGGCCGCCTTGGCAGTGCCCACACGGCAGGGCGTGCACTGACCACAGCTCTCGTCGGCAAAGAATCGCATCATGTTGAGTGCTGCATCCCGCGCTTTGTCATGGTGCCCCAACACAATGACCGCCGCCGACCCGATGAAGGTGCCGTGCGGCTGCAAGGTGTCAAAGTCCAGCGGCACGTGGGCGAGCCTTGCCGGCATGATGCCACCGGACGCTCCGCCCGGCAGGTAGGCATAGAGCGTGTGGCCGTCCAGCATGCCGCCGCAGTATTCGTCCAGCAACTCCTGCATCGTGATGCCGGCCGGCGCCAGCTTGACACCGGGCCACTTGACCCGCCCGCTCACGCTGTAACTGCGCAGGCCGGTACGGCCATGGCGGCCAAAACCGCTGAACCAGCCCGGCCCCTTTTCCACAATGTC
>JBIIVW010000207.1:0-5941 GCA_044339205.1 Rhodoferax sp.
CCCGTGGCGATGTCCACAATGCGCACTTCACCGGCTTCAGCCACTTCAAACGTCTTGTCGTGCGAGCCATATTCTTCGGCCTGCTGCGCCATCAAGCCCACGTTGGGCACCGTGCCCATGGTGACGGGGTCGAAGTTGCCGTTGGTCTTGCAGAAGTTGATCATCTCCTGGTAAATGCGGGCAAACGTGCTCTCGGGCATCACGGCCTTCGTGTCTTTTGGGCGGCCATCTGCGCCCCACATCTTGCCGCCAATGCGGATCATGGCGGGCATGGAGGCATCCACAATCACGTCGCTGGGCGAGTGGAAGTTGGAGATGCCCTTGGCCGAATCGACCATCGCCAACTCGGGGCGGTGCTCGTGGCAGGCGTGCAGGTCACGCTCCACCTCTTCGCGCAGCGACGTGGGCAAATCCGCAATCTTGCTGTAGAGGTTGGCCATGCCGTTGTTGACATTGACGCCGAGTTCCCGGAACAGCTTGGCGTGCTTGGTGAACGCGTCTTTGTAGAAAATCTTCACGCAGTGACCAAACACGATGGGGTGCGACACCTTCATCATCGTCGCCTTGACGTGCAGCGAGAACATCACGCCGGTCTGGCGGCAGTCTTCCAGCTGGTCTTCATAAAACTCACACAGCGCCTTCTTGCTCATGAACATGCTGTCGATGATTTCGCCGGCAATGAGCTTGGTCAGCGGTTTGAGCACGGTGGTCTTGCCGCTCTTGCCCACCAGCTCCATGCGGACGTCACGCGCTTTGTCCAGCGTCATCGACAGCTCGTTGTGATAGAAGTCGCCCTTGGTCATGTGCGCCACGTGGGTGCGTGAGGCCATGCTCCACTTGCCCATGGAGTGGGGGTTTTTGCGGGCATACCGCTTGACCGCCAACGGCGCGCGGCGGTCCGAGTTGCCTTCACGCAAGACGGGGTTGACGGAGCTGCCCAGGCACTTGGAGTAGCGCGCCTTGATCGCTTTGTCTTCGTCGGTCTTGGGGTTTTCCGGGAAATCAGGGATGTTGAAACCGCGCGACTGCAGCTCCTTGATGGCGGCCGTCAATTGCGGCACCGAGGCGCTGATGTTGGGCAGCTTGATGATATTGGTGTCGGGCAGCAGGGTCAAACGACCCAGCTCGGCCAGCGTGTTGGGCACCTGCTGGTCTTCGGGCAACACATCAGAAAACTCTGCCAGAATCCTCGCCGCCACAGAAATGTCGCTCGTCTCAACTTCAATGCCCGCGGGGGCCGCAAAGGTGCGAACCACCGGCAGAAAAGAGCACGTGGCCAGCGCGGGGGCCTCGTCCGTGAGCGTGTAGATGATTTTTGAATTAGCCATGTTGATCCTCGGTGTCTTTTGTGGAGAGGGGGAATGCGTGCGTCAATGTAAGACAACACCCTGTCGCCAAGCTTATAGCAGGCGCCAAGGTTTGAAAGGAAGGGCAGAGATGCAACGTATGCTCATTTATTAATAGCTACCAACCCAATAGATAAAGAGGCTGGAAGCCTAAGCGACTGTCATTTTATCAGTACAAGCCCCCATTTGGCGTGTGGAAGAAACTTGTGCAGGGCGCCAGCCATGACGCCTTGGGGCTGGTCCCATAATCGGGCAACAACAATTCCAGGGACAAAAATCACAGTGGCAACCCTCATACCAGCCATCGGCGCCTGCACTTTTGACACCACAGGCGAGCGCCGTCTGGCCGAGCGGCTGGAGCACAAGCTGGACGACGACTACCTGCTTTGGTACAACGTGCCCATGGGCCCGCGCAACGCGCACCCCGACTTTTGCGTGATGCACCCCCGGCGCGGCCTGCTGGTGCTGGAGGTAAAAGACTGGCGCCTGAGCACCATCGGGCAGGCCGATAAACAGGCCTGGACCATCCTGCCAGACGGTATTCCCAAAAACGTCATCAGCCCGCTGGAACAAGCCCGCCAGTACGCCCACACCGTGGTCAACGCCCTGGAGCGCGACCCCCAACTGGTGCAGCCCGACGGCCCGCACAAAGGCAAGCTGGCATTCCCCTGGAGCTACGGCGTGGTGCTGACCCACATCACCCGCAAGCAGTTTATGGACGCTGAGCTGCACCACGCCATTCCCGCCAACCGGGTCGTTTGCAAAGACGAAATGCTGGAATCGGTGGACGCCGAAGACCTGCAAAGCCGCCTGTGGGACATGTTCCCGTACATGATGCGCGGCGTCATGAGCCTGCCGCAGCTGGACCGCGTGCGCTGGATCATGTTCCCGCAGGTGCGCGTGCAAACGCAGGGGGCGCTGTTTAATGATGCGGACACCGAGGCCGAACTGCCCAGCATCATGCGGGTGATGGACCTGCAGCAAGAGCAACTGGCACGCAGCTTGGGCGACGGCCACCGCGTCATCCACGGCGTGGCGGGCTCGGGCAAGACCATGATTCTGGGCTACCGCGCCGAGTACCTGGCGCGAAATAGCTCCGCCAGCAGCAAGCCCATTCTCATCCTGTGCTTTAACGAACCGCTGGGCGTCAAGCTGCACAGCGTGATGGACGCCAAGGGCCTGGCTGACCGGGTGCATGTGCGGCATTTTCATAAATGGTGCCGGGACCAACTGGTGGCTTTTGGGCAAACCTTGCCCGCGCATAACATGCCGGTGGATTTGAAGATGGCGGATATGGTGCAGCGCGTGATTGCCGCTGTAGACCGCAAGCAAATCCCCAGCGGCCAATACCAAGCGGTGATGATTGACGAGGGCCACGATTTTGCGCCCGAGTGGCTCAAGTTGGTGACGCAAATGCTGGACCCCACCACCAACAGCCTGCTACTGCTGTTTGATGACGCACAAAGCATTTACGAGCGCCGAACTTCACGCGATGGCTCCAAACAGTTCAGCTTCAAGAGCGTGGGCATTCAGGCGCAGGGCCGCACCACCATTCTGAAAATCAACTACCGCAACACCCGGCAGATTCTGCAAACCGCCAGCCTGGTGGCCGCCGACCTGCTCATCAACGACGACCGGGACGACGACGGCATTCCGCTGGTCAAACCCATCAGTTGCGGACGCGATGGCGAAGCGCCCATCATGATCAAACTGCCCAGCCTGCGCGAAGAGGCCTACGCCATTGCCGACCAGCTGAGCCACGCCCACCGAGAGGGCCACGCCTGGGGCGACATGGCCATCTTGTGTGCGGACTGGAACACCATGGACCTGTGCGCCAACGCCCTGCACCAGCACAAGCTGCCGTTCAACGTGCGCAAACGCTCTGGCGACTACAACCCCGCAGCCGACGCCATCCAGATCATGACCATGAAGGTCAGCAAAGGCCTGGAGTTCCCCGTGGTGGCGTTGCCCGGCGTGGGGCACATGCCCGCCAAAGGCGAAGACGAGCAAGAGGCCGCACGGGTGTTTTATGTGGCGGCGACGCGGGCGACGCAGCGGCTGGTGATTGGGGTGGGTGGGGATGGGGGGTTTGGAAAGAGGCTGGGAGCATGACAACAGAATCGCGCCACCTATGTGTCGCAATACTCCTTGCGCGCCACTCTAAGTGGCGCGATACTGCCAGCCTGCTATCAAAGACCTGAGCGCATGCCAAGCATCACCCCCCCGACCGAGCTAGACCAACTGGTGGCGCTGATTGCTGCGCAACCCCACGGTCTGGGGATTGATGCCATCGCCAAGTTGCAGGGCAACCGCTTGACGCGCCGCACCTTGCAGCGTCGCCTAGCCACTTTGGTGGCGCAGGGGCAGGTTCAGATCATGGGCGAGGCACGGGCTACGCGCTACGTGAGCGTTGCGCAGGGAGTTGCTTCGCTCCGGTTGCCGATGCCCACATTGGAGGCTACTGGCGAGGTCTACGTGCCTACGTCGCCCGAAGGCGAAGAGATCAAAGCCTACGTGCGCCAGCCCCGTGCCATGCGCGCACCAGTGAGCTACAAGCTGGCGTTTCTGGAGCAATACCACCCCAATCACACTGCCTACCTGCCGCCAGGTTTGCGGGACCAATTGCACACTATGGGCAGAGCGCGCACTGAGCAAACACCGGCGGGCACCTTTGCGCGCGACATTCTCAACCGCTTGCTGATAGACCTGTCTTGGGCCTCCTCCGTGCTGGAGGGCAACACCTACAGCCGGCTCGACACCGAGCGCCTCATCGAATTGGGCCAAGCCGCCGAAGGCAAAGACGCGCTGGAAACCCAGATGATCCTGAACCACAAACAGGCCATTGAATACCTGGTGCTCGACCCAAGCCACGCCGAAGTCACGCCCGATTGCATCGTCGCGCTACATGCATTTTTGTCGGATGGCTTGATGGCCGACCCCACAGCGGTGGGCCGCCTGCGTTTGCGGGCGGTAGAGATTGGCGGCAGTGTGTATTTACCGGTGGCCTTGCCGCAGCGGCTGGAGGAACTGTTTGGCATCGTCATCCAGATGGCTGCGGAAATTGACGACCCCTTCGAGCAGGCATTTTTTCTAATGGTGCATTTGCCCTACCTGCAGCCGTTTGAAGATGTGAACAAGCGCACCTCAAGACTGGCGGCCAACATTCCGCTCTTTCGCCACAATCTGTGCCCCCTGTCCTTCATCGACGTGCCGCAGGCAGCCTATGTGGACGCGATGATGGGTGTGTACGAACTTAACCGCGTCGAGCTGCTGCGTGACGTGTTTGTGTGGGCCTACGAACGCTCATGCCAGCAATACGTGGCAGTGAAGCAGAACCTGGTGCCACCCGATATTTTTCGTCTGCGTTATCGCCAGGCCTTGAGCGACGTGGTGGCAGCCATTATTCAAAACGACGAGGCCGTGACCATTGCCACCGTGAATGCCAGGCTGCCGTCCACGGTTGCCCCTGCTGATGCGGCCCACTTCACCCAACTGGTGCTGCAAGAGTTTGCTGCCTTGCACCCCGGGAATGCGGTGCGGTTTGGTATCAGGCCTTTGGTGTTTGCAGCTTGGAAGGAAAGGCATGGTGGGACATGAGTGAATTAGTACCCAACGCACTGCACGCTGAACTGCGCGCGCTGATTGCCAGCAGCCGCCACCGGCTGGCGCAAGAGTTTGGCCGTGGCTTTAAAGCTAAAAACCTGCGACGCATGGTGCAGTCTACCCAGGCTTTTCCGCTACCAGGGATTGTCGCGACACTGTCACGACAATTGAACTGGAGCAAAAGCTGCACGCAGCGCTGCTTGAAGCGCGCGAGCGAACAGAAACCCCTTGCCCAGCTCCAGCAAGAAGTGTTCGATCTGATTGATGATGGCCGCTTCAAGGTCCGACTCGGAAAACCGGGCTTGCTCTGACAGGCCCAAAAACTCCAGCACCAGCGGTTCTTTAAGCAGGTCGCTTGGCCGACTGACGATTTGCCCTTGTTAGGCCAGTTGGCGTATGCCATCCTGGTCGCGGCTCAGGGCCAGGCGCTCGTACAGGCCGCTTTGGAACTGGCGGCGCATCTCACGCAATGTCCAGTTTTGGTTGGTGGATTCGATTTCATAAAAGCTGCGTTCGTCCGCTTTTTTGATGCCCAGCAGAAAAACGTAGTGGGACCAGCTGAGGGTGAAGGGGCGGTTTTCCGTGGTGACCAATAAGGCAGACAGTGTCTGACTTATTGGCTGCCGTGTCTGGGTCTGGAATAAGCCAGACGCTGTCTGACCAATTCTTTGGGCGTGCAGTGCATAAAACTGGCGCATGAGTTTGAGGCTGGTGGCTGAGACGCCGCTGCCAAATTCGGCAGTCAGGCGTTCGGCCAAGCGTTTGAGCATTTGCGTGCCGTATTCCGCCCGGCCCTCGCCTTGCTGCTCAAACTCAACAATATGCCGACCAATCTCGAAATTGGTGTGCACCTGAACCGGTGTTGCCCAACGCACGCGATGTAACTAGCATTGGCCACTGGGGCACGGGTAACCTGGAGGTGCCGCTCACATCCCAGGCTGATTTGGATGCAGTCAAGCCGTTCATCAACGTGGCGTATGGAGGGCAGGGCT